>JAFSBS010000053.1 GCA_017437165.1 Clostridia bacterium | reverse complement strand
TGAATTTAGTTCCCCTACACTTTATGATGCTGCAACTTCCACTTTAGACCTCTCAACTTACTTTGATTTCAAAGAATTTAACGATTACCTTGTTGAACAATTAAAAACTGTAGATGGTACTTCATCATCTCTTGCAACTGTAAATATAAGTCAATTTAACATACCTAAAAGTGATGAAATAAAATCAGCACTTCAAGAACATATCTGGTACAATTCTCCCGAACTTTTCAGAATTGGCAGCCTTGGAATCGGTTCTTCCGGTGACAAATACACCTTTATTCAATTCTATTCATACTACACAAAAGAAGAATATGCAGAAATGCACGAAAAAATGGTAACTGAAGCCGAAAAACTTCTTAAAGGAATCAAAGGAAACACAAATCTTACAGAAGTAGAAAAAGCTCTCATTTTACACGACAGACTTGCTTCTCACTGTGAGTATGACTACGATACTTTAAAATACGATTACAGTAATATGCCCCGTTCATCTTATAATGCTTATGGTGTCCTTGTTCTTCGTGATGCTGTTTGTATGGGTTACGCCTTAGCGTACGACTATCTCCTTGAGCAAGTCGGAATTAAAACTCTTTATTGTTCTTCTGATACACTTAACCATGCGTGGAATATAGTTTATATTGACAACACCCCTTACCACGTAGATGTCACATGGGATGACCCTGTATGGGATATGTACGGCAGAGTTTCTCACGAAAATTTTCTACGTTCAACACAAGGTATGAAAGATACCGGGCATAACGCAACCGACTTTTTCAGTTTTCCAACCAATACAACTTATGACGATTACTACTGGCAAAATTGCGAAAGTGCATTTCAGTTAATTGATAATGATTTTTACTACCACGATGCCACAACAAACAAAATTTGCAAATCTGAAGATATATTATCAGGCGACTATACGGAAATAACATCAGTTCCGCCAAGCACCTGGACCACAGCTAACGATGGTTACTACCCCGGAAACTTTGTGAAATTTTCGGGTGATGGCCGTTACCTTTATTACAGCACAAAAAACAAGGTTTTCAGATACGACCCACAAAACGACACTGCAGAAATCATTTTTGAACCTGATTTAACAACCTATGGTGCAGGTTATTGGATTTACGGAATGGTTTTCTCTGATTGTAAAATAATGTGTGAAATATTCAACTCACCTAACTACACCGTAGATGTAAGAAAAAACTACACGGTAACTGTCGATGTCCACACACCATCTGATTGGGTAATAACAAAGGAACCCACAATGAATGAAACCGGTGAAAAACAACGTACTTGCCTTAATTGTTCGTGTGTTTTAAACACCGAAGTTATCCCCAAAATGCTTATTTGTGCTACAGAAAACACAGACACAATAATTGACGATAATCTTGTTTTCACAAGTACGGATTTATGTAGCGACATTGAGAGTCTTATACAATTTTCTGATACGCTCACCTACGAAACCTCTGCAAGTTTTAAAACTTCTACAACCGAATTTTTGGGTACAGGAAGTATAATTTCACTTTATGAAAACAATGAGAAAGTGGCTGAATACACAATAATTGTCCTCGGAGATTTAAATGGCGACAGCGTGTGCGATGTTTTAGATGTTGCTTCTGCAGAACTTTCCGTTACAAATAACAGAATTCCGTCAGCAGACGAATGTTACGCCGCTAACGGAACTAAAAAAGATATTATTGATGAAACATCTTTTCAATTTGTTGTAAATACCGCACTTTCAGAATAAAATCATTCTCCAAATATCAACAATTCCACATTCAAATCACTGTACTCGATTTGTTTTGACCACCTTTTGACATTCTCGATTCTGTCTTTTAATGTAAGAGTGTTTGTTTCGCAATAGATTTTAATATCACAAAGTTTTATAAATCTTACCGCCGAAACACAAAAATTAAAATAATCTTTTAAACCTTCATTATTACTATAAGCAGAATTACTCAGATGTCTGAATATTATGTAAGAAAGGATTTTTGAATAAATCTTATTGCCGTTTGTCGCTTCGTCAAACGGCTTTTCTTTTTTCAAATAATCATTTATATTATCTTTAAGAGAATAAAAATATTCGGTCCATTCTTCATTTATAGGTTCAGTTTTTTCATATCCTGATAAAATCGCACTATCACTGTCGAGTACAATTTTTTCATTTACAGCCTGTTCAATTATCGCTTTAAGCAACAAAATTTTATCATCAAAATCCTTGTCACTATTAAGAACTTCAAACAATTCTTCTCTGATATTATATAATCCTGTGTAGTTTTCATATAATTCTTTATCAATCGGCTGTTCAGTAAAAACTTCATCCTCATTTTCGGTAATATATTTTAAAGGCTTGTCTGTTTCTAAAAGTAATCTGCACACTTCTTCACAACAAAGTCCCAATCCACATTCAATTACTTTTTGAAAATCATTGTAAAAGCGTGGATGTTCAGTGCATATAGAGCATAGTGCGTCTTCACCGCAATTTATAATAATATCGCAAAGATTATTTTTATTAAGGAACGGACAACGCTCTTTTTCGTCTAACTTAAAACATATTTCGTTATCTTCATCTTTTACTAAATTCATTCTTATCTTTTCGCCGAAGTCACCTTTTATATCTTCATACTTTTCACTTGTTTCACTATCAACAATAATTTCCCAACCAACACAACAAGAGTCAGTACATTTATCTGCAATACATTTAAAGTTTTTATAAAAATCCGGTTTTATTGTTATCATTTTCCACACTCAATTTCTGTTACAGTTATCTCTTCTTGATTACACCTGAATTTAATTTCAAAGTTCTTATAAGATAAACCATAAATTCTTTTTTCATCATTCTGATACTGCGGTTTCGGATTCAGTGATAAAATCGATGTAATTTCAGTTATATCTTCCGGTAACATTTTATTTTTTATGTTTTCGGGTATAGTAACTTTCAGAACATCATCTTTAAATTCTTCAGAAAAACCACCCTTTGCATCCGGTATAGAATCAACATAAGGCAAATAAGGTTTTATATCAAAAATAGGTGTACCATTAACTAAATCCGCACCACTTACAATAAGAGTTTTACCTGCTTTGGTATTTCTGACCTCTTCAAGTTTAACAACCGAAAGTCCTAATGAATTTGGTCTATAGGGTGAACGGGTTGCAAACACACCCACACGCTTATTGCCGCCTAATTTCGGTGGTCTTACAGTTGGCGACCAATCTCCGTTGTTTTCGGTAAACCCCCATATAAGCCACAAATGAGAGTATTGTT
>JAFSBS010000052.1 GCA_017437165.1 Clostridia bacterium | reverse complement strand
ACCTAAAATAGCATTGATAAGCACAACAGTTATAATTATAAGTGCATCAGTAGGAACACCAATGCCGTGTTCTATGAATTCCGTAACGGTTGAAATAACGGCTGCAATAATAAGAATAATAATCATAGGGTCTTTTAATTGTGCAAGAAACTTTTTAAATGTAGAGTCTTTTTTTGCTTCAGCAAGTTTGTTTTTGCCGTTAGCTTCAAGTCTTTTTTCAGCTTCTTCGCTTGTAAGACCTTGTTCTGAAGATTTTACTTCTTCAAAAACTGCTTCGGCAGTTTCAAGATAATACTTCATTTTTTTCCCTCGTTTTCAAAAATTTTAACTCAAAAGGAATAACAAAAAAAGACTTCTACCCTTGGGTAAAAGTCTCACTCTTTAAGGTGTAAGCGGGTTTAAACCGTATTGACGCCTATACCATGCACTAGCACGAGTTACTCCCTTTTGTTGTAATACATTATATAGTAATTTCCAGAATTTGTAAATAGCAAATTCTTAAAATTTACACAAATTACATAATTTGCCCAAGATATATATTGTTTCAATATATATGTTTGTCAGGGAGCGAATGTTTTATTCAATAGGAATATCTAAAATTGGTTGTAGTTGAATTCCCTTTAATGCATTTTCAATTGTTTTTGGTAAAAGAGTAAAATCTGCAACACACGAGCAAGGTTTATTTTTGAAACTATCTTGCCTGAACGGAACAAAATAAGTGTTTTTGTAGTTTAAAAGATTGCCTATGTTTTTACCGGCTCCCGAAAGCGCATCGTTTGTAGAAACTGCGATTACAACAGGTCGTGCATTTCTTAAATGTGCTTTTGTGGCAAGTGTTACCGAAGTATCTGAAATTCCGTTTGATAGTTTTGCTAACGTGTTACCTGTGCAGGGTGCAATAACAAGAATATCCAAAAGTTTTTTAGGTCCTATTGGTTCAGCATCTTTTATTGTGTGTATTATCTCTTTTTTTGTTATTCGTACTAATTCGTCCTGCCAGTGCTTTGCTTCACCAAATCTTGTATCAAAAGAGAAAGCGTTTTCCGACATAATAGGTACTACGTCGTAACCAAGTGTTGTCAGGTTTTCGATTTCTTTAAATACATTTTTAAATGTGCAGAACGAACCACAAATTGCAAAACCGATTGTAGTCATAAAATCAGTCCTTTGTTCTCTAAAATTGGTAAAACAGAACGCCCAATAATTTCACCTGCGGTTTTAGGTGCAACTTTGCCGGGGAGTGAATTTGCTTTTATGACATCAAAAGCAAATTCTTTTGCTGCCTGAAAATCAATACCAAATGGTGCAGAAGCAATTTCAATAAACAAACAGTCAGAAGATATGTTTTTCATTTCTTCTCTGCCTAATACTTTTTGAGGGACCGTGTTTATAAGAGCATCAAATTTGTATTCTGTATTTTTAAGTGAGGGGAATGAAGCAAAGTTATATCCTTTTGTGAATGCGTCTGCTTTGTCACATTCTTTTCTTGCAAAAATCGTGACATCTGCACCGAGCGAATTCAATGTAGCTGCAAGAACTTTACCTACTTTACCGTAACCAAGAACGGCACATTTCATAGAATGAATTGTAATCGGTAAATTCTTTATAAGTATTTCTACAACACCTTCTGCAGTTGGTATGGCATTAAAAATTGCGAGTTCATCCAAAAGAAAATAGTCGTAAAACTCTACTTCCATATTAGTAAGTGTTTCTTTAAAACTTTCAGGAAATTGCCCACCGATTACAATATTACCCTTTTTTAAAAGTTTACAAATATCATTTATTTCAACCTTTTAATCAAACAATGGTGCGTTAAGAGTT
>JAFSBS010000051.1 GCA_017437165.1 Clostridia bacterium | reverse complement strand
CGAAAAAGTAATAGGTGGAAATAAAGTTTATGTATTTTCACCCGGTATAGACTCTGAACTTTCACAGTATATTATAAATTCATCTGGTAAGGCACTTTCAGATGAACAGACAACCGTTATAGAAGCGGAGGAATAAAAAATGAAAATTAAAAAAATTTATAAATGGGTGTTTGCTCTTTTACTTGTTGTAATTATAGCAGTGTTTGGGTTTACATTCACAGTAAAAGAAGGTTCTTGTGCTATTGTTTCCCGTTTTGGTGAAGTAAGAGCAGTTTATATGGAGTCAGGACTTCATTTTAAATTGCCATATCCATTTGAAAGTGTTTATACATACGACACAAGAAGTCAATATATGGATTCCGGTTACACAGAAACTCTTACAAATGATAAGAAAAATGTTATTTTACAGACATATCTTGTATGGCATATTGAAGATGCGATGAAATTCTACACAAGTGTAGGTGATAACGAAAAAGCAGAAAAATATCTTAATGACCTTACAGCAAATGTTAAAAACGGTGTTATGGGTAATTATGAACTATCTTCTTTAGTTTCAACCGATTTGGAAAATATCAAAATAAACGAAATTTCTGCACTTATTGAAAAATCTGTTGCAGAAAATGCTCTCAAAGATTATGGTATAAAAGTTGAAACAGTAAAAATTAAAAGACTTGCACTTCCTACAAATAATATTGAGAGTGTATTTGAGCAGATGATTGCCGACAGAGAAAAACAAGTAACAAAACTTCTTTCTGAAGGTGAAAGAGATGCTGCAATTATTATGAGTGAAGCGAATGCAAAAGCGGCAGAAATTCTGGCAAGTGGTAAGTTGGAAGCGGCAGAAATTGACGCAGAAACAGAAAGAAAAGTTGCAGAGATTTATGGCGATGCTTATGATAAGAATTCAGAATTATTCATCTTCCTCAAAAAACTTATAGCACTTGAAAATTCTGTTAATGAAGATACAGTAATAATTATGAAAAGTGAAGATTCACCATTTGACATTGTTGATGAATTGCAATAAGAGTAGGTAAAAATAATGAAAAATAAGAGTATTGAAATTTTTGAAGTCATAATGAATTCTATTATGAAATACTTCAAATGGGTAGTTATAGGTTCAGTAGCGCTTATTGTTCTTACAGGTGTTTACAAGGTTGACAGTAATGAAGTTGCTGTTGTGCTTCGTTTTGGTAAACTTACAGGTACAACTACTGAAGAACAGATAAAACAACCGGGACTTCATTTTGCATTCCCTTATATTATAGATGAAGTTATAAAAGTGCCGGTCGAAACTGTTCAGGAGATAACAGTAGAAAATCATTACAGTGAAGATACAACAATAAATCGTAATTTTAAAACAGGTGGTTATGTAATTACCGGTGACAGCAATCTTGTTCTTATAAGAAGTGTTGTAAAATATAAAATAAGTGACCCTGTGAGATATGCGCTTTATATTAACGAAATTGACGAAATCGTAAAAGGTGTTGTAAGTGGCGAAACTGTACCGCTTGTAACTTCAATGACTGTTGATAGTGTACTTACAACTGAAAAAACAAAACTTTCGGCGGATTTAAGAAAGAACTCCCAGACAGTGCTTGATGAACTTGATTGCGGTATAACAATTACCAATATTGAACTTACAAATGTAATTCCCCCTAACGAAACCAAAGATGCTTTTGATGCAGTAATTACTGCATCAGTAAAAAAACAGACACTTATACAAGAGGCGAATGATTACACAGAATCCAAAATTCCGAAAGCGCAGGCAGATTCAGATTCTTTAGTCAGTGAAGCAAAGAAAAATCAGGCAGATAAAATTGCTAAAGCGAATGAAGAAATTGCGGAGTTCAATGGTTTGTACGAACAATACAAAGCAAATCCCGAAGTAGTTAAAAATGGTGTGTTCAGAAGCAGAGTAAGTAAAGTCCTGAAAGACGCTGGTGCTACTGTAATTGTTCCTGATGGTGAAGAGGGAGCAAAGGTAATACTTCCATAGGAGTAGTTTATGAAAAAAATAAATAATATGGTGGAGAATTCCGTTAAAGGATATTCTCAGAATTATATATCAGATAAAGAAAAGAATAAATTAAAAAAAGATATCGTTGAAGCGGTATCTGCAATAGTTTTTCTTTTGGCGGGTTATTTATATGGTAAGTTTTTTCCAACACAACAAGTAATACAAGGGGCAATTTATTTAATTGGTGTTGCCATAATAAGTGTTCCTGTGTTTTTTACAGCGGTTAAGGGTTTTTTACAAAAAGATATAAATTCCTCAATGGAAATACTCGTATCAATCGCTATTCTTGTTTCTGTTTTAGATGGTCAATATATTTTAGCAGGACTTATACCTATAATACTTACTCTCGTTCATTTTTTAGAAGAAAAGAGTATTATGGGCGGAAGGGATGCTATTGAAGGTCTTAAAAAACTTCAGGCAGATACTGCTATAATTTTAGTTGACGGTGAAGAAAAAGAAGTAGATGCTAAAACTCTTAAAAAGGGTGATTTGATATTAGTAAAACCAGGTATGTCTTTACCAATTGACGGTGTTGTAAAAAGCGGTATTTCCAATATGGACCAGAAGTCTCTGACAGGTGAAGCCTTGCCTAAAGAAGTAAGGCAGGGTGACACAGTATATGCCGGAACTACCAATATAGACGGACTTTTGACTATCGAAGTGACAAAACCATATTCAGATACTTCGTTCCAGAAAATAGTTGAACTTTTAGAAGGTGCAGAAAAAATGACTGTACCTGAAACACAGATAGTCGATAAATTTATGACTTATTATCTGCCGATTGTTTTAGTAGTTGCAACTTTAATGTGGCTTTTTACAAAAGATATAAGCAAAGCTATTGCAATTCTTGTTGTAAGTTGTCCGTGCGGATATATGTTAGTATCTTCTGCACCTGTTATTGCAGCATTAGCAAGTGCTACAAAACGTGGTGTTCTTATTAAAAATCCATCATTTATTGAAAAATTAACAGATGTAGATTATTTTGTTTTTGACAAAACAGGTACTATTACAAATGGTACTTTAGAAGCAGTTGATTTTTATTTAGAAAATGCTGAAACAAAAGAAGAACTTGTAAAAACTGCTGCTTCAGTTGCTCATGGTTCTTTGCATCCGACTTCAAAATCTATTATGGCTCTTGTGGAGGACAATGAATACGATAAAGATTTTGAAATTACTGAAATTGTAGGTAATGGTGTTAAAGGTGTTAAGGGTGATGACGAAATTGTTGTTGGTAATTCAAGATATATTTCGTCATTAGGGCTTAAACTTCCGGAAAATATCGAAAAACAAGGTACACTCAGTTGGGTAGCTAAAAATAATATGGTTTTAGGTGCTATTGTTTTCAGGGATGTTTTAAGAACTGACGCTAACGATACAGTTAGAAAATTGAGAGAGTTGGGCGTAAAAGAAGTAACAGTACTTACCGGCGATAACGAAGCGGAAGCAAAGCGTGTAATGGCGGATGCTGATATTGACACGATGTTCAGTGAACTTTTACCTGAACAGAAGTTAGAAAAGGTAAAGGAAGCAAGAAAAAATCATATTGTTGCAGTTGTTGGCGATGGTATAAACGATTCACTTGCACTTTCAGAAGCAGATGTCGGAATTGCTATGGGTGCTATGGGGTCAGATACAGCAATTCAGAGTGCCGATATTTCTCTTATGAATAATTCACTTGATAATTTACCATTTGTAGTTGAACTTTCAAGAAAAACAAAAGCAACAATTTATCAGAATATTATAATTGCTTTTTCAATTAGTTTTGTTATGATGGTTCTTGCTGCAACGGGACTTGTAACCCCACTCGTTGGTGCGTTTTTACATAATATAGGGGCGTTTGTGATTTTAATTAATAGTGGAAAGATAACAAAAAAATAATGCATAATGCAGAGTGCAGAATGCAGAATTTCGGGACCTGCGGTCGGCAATTATAATGTTGGCAAGGGGAGTTTAAAGAAATATAATGAAAAAAGATTCAATAGATTCTTTATTTAATACAGTATTTAAAGCAATATTCGTCGGTTTTATAGAAAGCATTGGTTTATTGGTAACGGTACAAATTGCTGTTTGTTTACTGAATATAAGTTTTTTGCCGTACAGTTCATTAATTGTTGCAACTGTAATTACAGTAATATTGGCGTTTTTCTACTCTAAATTATTGCAAAAAATTAAATCGAAAAGAGAAGTAACCATATTTTCACTAATGAGCATTTTTAGCTTAATAGACTTCTATTTCCTTTGGTGTGCGTTAGATTTATATATCCCTTTTGATGTGTTGCCGGGAAATAAACTCGACGCTTCAGGCAATATTGGTATAATATTGTTGTTAATATGGTTTGTCATTTCATATTTAATAACCCGATTGGTAGTGTTAGTGAAATTTATTAAAAATAATCCAAATTTAAAAAGGTAACAAAAACATCCTATCATTTTCGTAAATTGAAAATGATAGGATGTTTTATTTGGTCATAACACTTGCAACTTGCATACTTGCAACTTGCACCTATTTTTTCTTCTTCTTCCCGAAAATACCGCCCTTTTCCTCAGGCTTGACATCTTTGCCACCTGATTCTTTATTGAACTCTTTGAGAAGCTCTTTTTGTTTATCAGTAAGATTTTTCGGAATAACAACATTGATTTTTACAAGCTGGTCGCCACGTCTTGTACCGTTTACAACCTGAATACCCTTGCCTTTGAGCTTAAATACATCACCAGGCTGTGTGCCTGCAGGAATACTGTATTTAACCTGACCGTCAAGAGTAGGTACTGTTAATTCATCACCTAAAGCAGCCTGAACAATAGAGACATCTACTTCGCACCATACATTGTAGCCATCTCTCTGGAAGAATGGGTGTGGTTTTAATGAAACTGCAACTCTTAAGTCGCCACTCGGACCACCATTTAAGCCGCGGTTACCTTCGCCACGTACTGTGAACATCTGACCATCATCAATACCGGCAGGTATTGTAATATCTTTCTTAATTGGTCGTCTGATTCTTCCTGCACCTTTACATTTGTTACAAGGTGTAGGGTTATAAGTACCTTTACCGCCACATTTCGGGCATTGCTTCTGTGTTGAAATAACACCGAATGGTGTACGTTGCTGACTTGTAATCTGACCGCGTCCGTTACATTCAGGGCAAGTCTGTGAAGATGTACCTTTAGCAGCACCGCTACCTGCACATTCGTCACAAGTTTCAATTCTTGGGAATTCAACATTCTTTGTGCAACCCTTTGCAGTTTCTTCAAATGTTAAAGAAACTGTAATCTGAATATCGTTACCGCGTCTTGGTGCGTTTGGATTTGAACGCGAACTGCCTCCGAATCCGCCACCACCGAATCCACCGCCAAAGAATGAACCGAAGATGTCACCTAAATCAAATTCCATTCCGTCGCCAAAGCCACCAAAACCACCGAAACCTGCACCGCCCTGACCGGCGCCATAAGATGGGTCAACGCCTGCAAAGCCGAAACGGTCGTACTTTTCTTTTTTATCCGGGTCAGAAAGGATTTCGTAAGCTTCGTTCACGTCTTTGAATTTAGTTTCAGCTTCTTTATTATCGGGGTTTAAGTCGGGGTGATATTTTTTAGCGAGTTGACGGTAAGATTTTTTTATTTCATCACCTGAAGCACCTTTGGAAAGTCCAAGGACTTCGTAATAATCTCTTTTATCTGCCATAATAAAGCCTTTCTACACATTGGCAAGAGAACCCGCTAAGAGTTCTCTTGCTTGTATTGGTTAAATTATTCGTTTACATCTGTGAAAGGAGCTTCATAATAGCCGTTTTCATCAGTGCCGCCTTGTGCAGCATTTGGGTCAAAACCTTGAGCTGCGTTAGGGTCGAAACCTTGTGCACCACCGGCAGCCTTGTAAAGTTTTTCAGAAATCTCATAGAATTTAGCCTGAAGTGCTTCTTGCTTTGATTTAATGAGATTTATATCTTCACCTTTGAGTGCTTCTTTTAATTCTTCTACCTGTGAAGAAATAGCGTTTTTGTCAGCTTCGTCTAATTTGTCGCCATTTTCTTCAAGAATTTTTTCGCATTGGAATACCATCTGGTCTGCACCGTTACGGATATCAACTGCTTCTTTGCGTTGTTTATCTTCTTCTGCGAATTGTTCTGCCTCTTTAACTGCCTTGTTAATTTCGTCTTCGCTTAAGTTTGTTGATGCTGTAATAGTAATTTTTTGTTCTTTATTAGTACCTAAATCTTTAGCACTTACATTAACAATACCATTAGCATCAATATCAAATGTAACTTCAATTTG
>JAFSBS010000050.1 GCA_017437165.1 Clostridia bacterium | reverse complement strand
TATTCTTGATACTTTAATGCTTAACTGTCCTCAATTCTGGGCAATGATTCCGAAAGATAGATATGATGATGTAATTGAAAAATACAGTTTCATCAAAAACGACCCTGAATATTCAAGACTTTATGCAACTGTTTCTCACTTCCAGAATGCAAGACTTAACCTCAAAGACAATCTTGTTAAATTAAATCAAGAAGGTGCACTTATTCACAACGTTTGTGGTTATGACCTTGATTACAGTTCACAGGACTACTGCTTCTTTGCAGCAATGAAATCATCACTTACAACAAACAGTGATGCTATTATTGATATCGACTCAACTTCACTTGGCGCTACTTATGTAAAAGCCGGCGATGTTCTTTCAGAAGAATATATTTCAACACACGACTCAAAATACATTTCACCTGATGGAAGTATTGATGCTTCAACTTGTCTTTTCCCTGACAATGTATGGTTCTTCCATGGTCAACACCATGAAGTTGGTAGAAATGACGTTGTAATTAAACTTATTGCAAAACTTGCTTCTAACCAAATCAATTCAACTGCAGATATGCCTGAACAATTCCCACAATTCAACGGCAACCGTAACACAAGAAACATCACTCGTTGGTGCTTTGATGATGCAGACAGAGTATTTGCAGAATACGAAGAAGATCCGACACTTTACAATGAAGCAGACATTGAAGAACTCAGAACAGTTTACAGAGAAGCTGAAGAGTACCTCGAAAATACAATCTGTGAACCAACTTCTGCAAAAGCACTGCAAGAGAGATTTGAGTACGCTCTTTACAGAGTTGGTGTAGGCGATGCACCTGCTGATACAAGCACAGACGAAGCTCTTGAAATCATCTGTAAATTCTTGGATGAAACTATTTATGAAGTTTTCGGTGCCGGTGGTTTCTCCGATCTTAATGATGGTAATATCGAAATTAACTCCCCTGTTGTTTTACCATAAAATATGTTATAATCGTTTCGGAGTTTTTCTCCGGAACGATTTTTTTAGGAGTTTATATATATGAAAGTATTTTTTACTACATTTGGTTGTAAAGTTAATCAATATGAAACACAAGAAATGAGTGAGTTGCTCACTTCTGCCGGTTATACTATTATAAATAATCACAAAGACGCAGATATCATTATAATAAATTCTTGTACCGTGACAGCGGAAGGCGTCAGAAAAGTAAGGCAAACTATCAGAAAATTAAAAAAAGAAAACTCCTCTGCTATAATGATTTTAACCGGTTGTGCTTCACAAGCAGAGCCACAGATGGTTGAAGAATTACCAGAAATCGATATTCTTATGGGTAACAAAAACGACACTGACATTGTAAATATTATAAATAAATATCTTGATGCCCATATTTTTTTAAACGCACATCAAGAACATTTTCGAGAAGATATTTTTTGTGGTACAGGTCTTACTAAATTTGACGGTCATACACGAGCATTTTTAAAAATCCAGGATGGTTGCGACAGATATTGTTCATATTGTTTAATCCCCTATGCACGTGGATTTTCACGTTCAAAATCATTAGAAATGATTGACAAAGAGTTAAGTTCTCTTAATGATAACGGATATAAAGAGATTGTATTTGTTGGAATAAACCTTTCAGATTTTGGTAAAAACACACCGCACTCTCTCCCTGATGCTTTAGAACTAGCAGAAAAATACAGTAATATTGAACGAATACGTTTAGGTTCTCTTGAACCTGACCATATAACAAAAGAAATGATTGAACACCTTTCAAAAATCACTAAACTGTGTCCACAATTTCATATTTCCTTACAAAGCGGCAGTAATTCTGTATTAAAAAAAATGAACAGACATTACTCTGCCGAAGAATATGAAGAGTTAACAATAAATTTACGAAATGCATTTCCCAACGCAACAATAACTACAGATATTTTAACGGGTTTCCCGACAGAAACCGAAGAAGAGTTCATTGAGACTCTTGAATTTGCAAAAAAAATTAAATTTGAAAAAGCTCATATATTTCCTTATTCAGTAAGAAAAGGAACAAAGGCTGCTACTCTACCACAACTACAAAAATCTATAAAAGAAGAACGTGCAAAAATCCTTACACTTGCTACAAACGATACAAGAAAAGAATTTTTAAAACAACAAATAGGTAAAACTGTTAATGTTCTTTTTGAAACTGATAAATCAGGCTATTCTGAGGGGTACACCGAAAACTATACTCCTGTGAGAGTTTATGACTCTATCACTCGTGTAGGTAAAATTTTAACGATAACAATTACTGATGCAACAGATGAGTTTTGTGTAGGAAATTAGTGGCAAGTTGCGAGAATTAGAAAAATGCACAATTCACAATTCACAATTCACAATGCATAATGCACAATAAAATACAATATAAAACAAGTTCTATCATTTTTAGTTTGAAACAACTTTAAATGATAGAACTTATCTTTTTGTTATTTAATTATAATTGCCAACGCAGTTCCTGAATTGTGCATTATGCATTTGTCAAAAGTTATCTTTTGACATTACCGCTTGCTTTATAAGTACTTGCTGCACTCGAATCATTATGAATCGTCGGTTTTTGTACTTCAACTGTTCCACCAATAAATTCAGGTTTTGTTTCAATAGCATTTGCTACAACAGGAACGGAAAACAGAATCGTTATAATCATCAAAAAAGATAATACAAATACCAAAAACCTTTTCATAGTTTCAACTCCTTATAACCTACTTAAATTTTGCTAACGATGCATTTTTATAATTATCATCATCAGTAACTTCTTTAATGATTTTAATTTCTTCCGGAAAAACAATTCCAGCATTTTCATCAGACAATTCAATTTCTAAAATTGCTTTATCACTCCAGAATGGGTAAATATCTATTTCAAAATACTGATTTTCAAACATCAGACAATAACGATTTTTTCTTATTTGTCTTTTTTCAGTGTCAGCCTCCATAAGAAGCGCTAAATATTCATCTTTAGAAAGTCTTTTTTCAATCTCAATACGTTTTAAATCACTAATTTTACGTTTGATTGTTTTAAAGTAAATATAATTACCATTCATCCCTCTTTGACGAACACGTATTTCCTCGTTTAACTCAGACTTTAAATAAGTTTGTATAATTTCAATCTTTTGGCAGTTTGGTGAATTCTCTAACCAATCAATATCAGGATATTCAATCAAGAATTTCCGTTCAATTTCAAGTGGCTCAGGTTCACCTAAAAATGATGAGATTTCTGCAATAAGTTTTTTAATTTTATTTTCAAATGTAGTTGAATTATCAATTACTCTTAAATGTGGGTGACCTGTCCACGCAGAAAGAAGTTTTTTGTCAAGTTCAATCGCTTGTGCAGGAGTTTCCGTTCTTGCAGTATTATTTTCTGTAGTATAAAAATCCATTGCACCATCTGCAGCGGTAACAAGATGGAAAACTGCATCATAATTATCACGGATTTCTACCTCATTCAAATTAAACTCTGAAAGAGTGTTTTCAAACGCTTGTTGTGTCATATATGCTTTATTGTCAAGCATTCCCCTGTCACAAACAATTAAAACCTTTTCTGTTGCCATTGAACTTGCTGAAAGTTCGAAAATTCTTTCTTTTTCAATTTGTAATTTAATCAAAAATTTCTGAAAATCATCACTTGTTTTACAAGTCCATGGTGCAACTCCGCCGTTTATAAGTTCCGTCGCGGTTTCGGAAACAAAAAGAACTGTGTAACCAAGTTTAGTAAACTCTTCTTGAATCCGACTTAAAGCTGTTGATTTACCTGCACACGGACCTCCTGTAATTACAATTTTAGTTAAATCCATAAAACACCTTTATCTATTATTTTCTTCTCTGAATTGTTTTGGTGAGACACCTGTTATTTTTTTAAATAATCTTGTAAAATAATGAACGTCAACAATTCCACAATACTGCGCAATTGTCTGTATTTGCAAGTTTGTTGTTTTTAAAAGTTCTTGTGCTAATTCAATTCGTTTTTCATTAACATAACCGGTAACAGTTTTACCTGTTTCTTTTTTAAATACAGTTGAAAGATAACTCGCATTTATATTAAGCGTCGTTGCTAATTCGCTAAGAGTTAAGTCGGATGCAAGATTACTTTCAATCATAACTATTACTTTTTGTACAGTTGGTGAATAATCTTTTACAGAATATTTATTTACAAGTTGACAATAAACTTTCACCATCTCATAAATCAATTTTTGAATATCTTCAACGCTGGAACGCAGTTCAATTTTTTTAGCAAATTCACTT
>JAFSBS010000004.1 GCA_017437165.1 Clostridia bacterium | reverse complement strand
GTATGACTCACCATTATATGAACTGTTGGTGGTTCATCTTCTAATTCTACAGTACGGAAATACATCGAATAACTTGAAACACGAAGTGGAGAGTGTGATGTTATTGTACAATTATAATCATTTCCCCATAACCCTAAACCAACATTACCTTTTTTTAATTCATTTACATTCTTATAATCACCAATTTTTTCGAAGCAACTATCTGCAACACCATATTTGTGATTATTTAAAAATTCAACACCCTTCTGATATAACAACTCATTTTCTACTTCTGCAACACCACTATGGTCTGGTATATTTTTAAAAAGTTCTTCTGCCTCTTTCCAGTTGCCGGCATCCAGCGCATTTTTACCATTGTTAAATATAACATCTGCCATTTCAGAAGCTTTTGTTTCTGCGTCTTTATAGTCCCCCATATTCTCAAACAAATTCATTGCTTTGATAGGATCTTCGCCTATTGTATCCAATGCATATTTATATTCTCCGGCAGGAATTATTACATTAACCACCATTAAAAATAAAACAAATGCAATTACATAACGCCCTATCTGAACAGGTTTTCTGATTTTGCGATTATCATGTGTCTTTTTAGTAATAATTGAACGCCAGATTGGCAATGATATTACTAAACCTAAAATCAATACCGGATATAAAATAAAGCTCTTAACATTTTCGTTTCCAAGAAAATTTGTCAAAAATGCAAGAATAAATATTAAATCCAATGCCAATAAACCTATAGTTGCAAAAATATTTTTCTTTAGTTTTTCATGAAAATTGGTACACATTGATGCTTTTTCTTCTATTTCGCTTCCACACCACTTACAAAAATTACTTGATTTACCTTGTTTAACTCCACAAGACCCACAAGTTTTTTTATTACTTTCTTTTCCACAATTTGAACAGTACATAGCAATTCCCCTTTATAAAAATCTGATTTCCCAAACAAAACAGAGATTGGAAACAAGATTATTATAATCTGTTTCAGGTTAAATGTCAATAACCTGAAACAGATTATAATATACTAATTTTTGGTGATATGATATGTATAAACGCATTCGTGATTTACGAGAAGATAAAGATATGAACCAAACACAACTGGCAAAAATAATCGGAATGTCACAAACCGGGTATTCAAAATACGAAACTGGTGAAAACGACATTCCAACAAACATTTTGATTAAACTCGCAAACTTCTATGATGTGAGTGTTGATTATATTTTAAACAGAACCGATAACCCTAAAACGAACAAATAATAAAACTCATATAAAAAATTCAAAAAGGTTAAAAACCACACAATCTCTTGTTGGTTTTTAACCTTTTTCTTAATAAAGTGTTACTTCCTGCAACTCCAACTCGCCTCTGTAGGATGTGATTTTTATTTTTAATCTCTGTACTTCGGTTGGAGTTATTTTATGTATTCTCTTGTAGCCTACTATTCCACCTTTATCAATCCTCTTGAATTTACCGTCACCGGTATCAAGATAAAGTTCATATTCTTCAATATGCTGACCATTTTTGATATGCTCCATCATAAGCACTCTGTCAAACATATCTTTTTCTTTGAATGTGAAAATAATCTCTGGTTCTAAATCATCCTTTGCAGGCTTCCATGTTTTATTTTCATCTGTATCAACAAGATTTTTTACATCATATTCCGGTGAAAGCGAGCTACTTGCCGTTATTTCTGCAATACCTGAGACTTTATAATTATAAGTCTGTTTCTGTGTTTTACCGAACGCCATTAAAATCTGATAATCCATCTCTGCAAAGCTACCATCCTTCATTGGTGGAACACCAAGCATTAAAGCGCAGTTAGCACCAACAGATTCCAAATAAAGCTTTTGTAATTTGTCTTTAGTTTTCGCAGAATATTCATCTTCTTTGTGGTAATACCATCTGTCACGCATTGAAACAGAAACTTCGCAGGGATACCATATAAATTCAGATTCTTTTTTTATTGCTTTTCTTGAACCTAAATCCATATCGTGTTTTCTTTCGCGTTTAAGATTTTTTCTTGATGGTGGCTCTTTGCTTCGTTTAATAGCTTCTTCAATACTATAATATTTCGGCACAACACTCCACTCATTTTTACGGATTACGCCCCATTCGTTACCATACCAACGAACATCAGGCCCTACAAGTGCAATTACTGCATTGGGTTGGCATTCTCTTACAACTTCATAGTAACCTTCCCAGTCGTATTCCTGAGTGTAACCGTTTTTATTTTCTTCTGCTGCACCGTCAAAACGAACATAGAAAATATCGCCGTATTTTGTAAGAATTTCTCTTAAAAGTTTCTTGAAATATTCGTTATATTCTTCGCCTTTACCGTAACAACTTGCGTGCCTGTCGAGTGGTGAAATTGCAATACCGAATTTAAGACCTTGTCTTTCACATTCCTCTGAAAGCATTGCTACCATATCTCTGTTCTCTGTTTCCCAATTAAAAGAATTTTCAACTGTATAATCTGTCAATGATGAATACCAGAGGCAAAAACCATCGTGATGCTTTACATTAAGCACCATACCTTTGAACCCCGCCTCTTTAAAGAATGTTACCCACTCTTCCGCATTGAATTTTTCAGGTACAAAATTTTCCGCTTTAACATTCCCATCAGTCCACTCTCTGTTCACGACTGTAGGGAGACCTATATTTATAAAGCCATAAAACTCGGTTTTCTGCCACTCTAACTGACGCTCTGACGGTTTAATTTCCGCCGCTATTTCATAAGGTTTCATATATGTAATTTCCTTTTTTTGAATTATTGCAAGGCAACACTCTTTGTTGCCTTGCAATAATCTGATTATTTTCCATTATCGTTATTTGTAACAACAATATCTGCACCTGAACCTAAAATATCTTTAATTACAACATCACCTATTTTAACCGATGCGTTTATAGATGCTTCGTTTATAAGTTTCATACATTGGAACATCTTATCTTTAGGAACTGGTTTTGAAGATTTAACAGGCACAACAGGTAAAGTACCACCAATGAGTTTTACTGTCGTTGTAAGACTTCTTACAGGGTTTGTAAGTTCATCTCTTGCATATTTGTCACCGCGTTTACAAGTATTACCTGTAACAGAAAGAATTTCTCCGTTTTCAATCTCCACTTCAATAGGACAACCTAACGGACAGGATACACAAATTAAATTCTTTTTCATTTCTCGTACCCCCTTATTCTTCTATTCTTACAGTGATTTCACTGTTTTTGTTCATATTTTTGAGCATTTCAGGTGTAATTTTAACATTTTCCATTTCACCCGGTGCTAACATAACTTTCTTTTTTGATGAAAGAATGTTGCCATCACATTCAACAACAACCTTGGCGCCTTTATAAACTTGTCCTACTCTGAAGTAAAGTTTTACATCTTCTTCATTTTCAATATTAACTCTTTGTGGAACAATGTAACGAACACCGTTTACACCTTTAGTGTTGATAAATGTGCCATCCTGTTTTTTGCCGAAGATATAATTTGCAGCACCTTTACCCGCAATTTTACTTTCCTCTGTAACATAGTCAACAAGGTCGTGAACCTGAAGAACATTACCACAAGCAAAAATACCCTTGTGTAAAGTTTCTCTGTACTCATCAACTACAGGACCACCTGTAACTCTGTCAAGTTCAATGCCCACACCATTAGAAAGTTCATTTTCCGGAATAAGACCAACTGATAAAAGAAGTGTATCACATTCAATGTATTGTTCCGTACCCGGAATTGGTTTTAAATTCTCGTCAACATTAGCAATAGTAACGCCTTCAAGTCTTTCTTTACCGTGAGTAGCAATAACTGTACAACTGAGTCTTAACGGAATACCAAAGTCATCAAGACATTGAACAATATTTCTTTTGAGTCCGCCTGAATAAGGCATCAGTTCGCAAACAACTTTAACCTCGGCACCCTCAAGAGTCATTCTTCTTGCCATAATAAGACCAATATCACCGGAACCTAAAATAACAACTTTTTTACCCGGCATATATCCGTCTATATTAACATATTTCTGTGCAGTACCGGCAGTCATAACACCCGCAGGACGAGAACCAGCAATAGAGAGTGCTCCACGTGGTCTTTCACGGCAACCCATAGCAAGAACTACTGCGATTGCTTTAATCTGAATTAAACCATCTCTATTGTTAACTGCAGTAACAACATTATCTTTTGAAACATCAAGAACCATTGTGTCTGTGTAAACATCAATATCTGTCTTTTCTACCTCTGCAATAAATCTGCCTGCATATTCAGGACCTGAAAGTTCTTCACCAAAATAATGGAGTCCGAAACCTGTGTGAATACATTGTTCAAGAATACCACCGAGTGTTTCCGCTCTTTCCAAAATGACGATTTTTTCTACGCCCTCTTCTTTTGCCTGAAGAGCCGCCGCCATACCGGCAGGACCACCGCCAACTACAACTAAATCATAATTTAACATCTTCCTGCCACCTCACTTCGTTTTATCGTACATAATATCAGATTTACCGCCGAATTTCGTTATTGTATTAACAGGAACATTTAATTCTCTTGCTAAGATTTCAACAACTTTACTACCGCAGAAACCGCCTTGACATCTACCCATACCTGCTCTTGTTCTTCTCTTGACACCGTCAACATCTCTTGCACCTGCAGGCGCGTGAATTGCGTCAATAATTTCGCCTTCTGTGATTGTTTCGCAACGACAGATGATTCTGCCGTAAGCCTTATTTTTTTCAACAAGTTTTGCTCTTTGTGTTGATGTCATTTCCCTGAAACGCACCGGTGCGGGTCTGTTTGGATTGAACACTGATTTTTTCTGAATACCGGGAATAAGTTCTGTGACAATACCTGCAACCATTTCTGCAATAGCAGGTGCAGAAGAAAGGCCGGGAGACTCAATACCTGCAACATTTATAAATTTCTTATTTTTTTCAGATGAACCGATAATAAAGTCATCGGCTGTACAGTGAGCGCGATTACCGCTGAATGATGTGATTGCATTTCTCAAAGAAACTGCAGGAATACTCTTTATAGCAGAATTATAAACTGATTCGAGACCTTCCGCAGTTGTTTCTACATTGTCACCGTCATCGTGTTCAATAGCAGATGGGCCAACAATTAAGTTACCATCAACTGTAGGAGAAACAAGAACACCTTTACCCATTTTTGTAGGGCATTGGAAAATTGTACTGAATGCTAATGCACCCTGTGATTTATCAAGAAGATAGTAGTCCCCACGTCTTGGTTTTATTTCAATTGAAGTGTCACCAATCATTTCTGCTACTTTACCTGAATGGACACCCGCCGCATTTATAACAACATCTGCTTCTATTTCACCACGTGTTGTTATGAGTACAAAACCGTCCCCATTCTGTCTGATTTCTTTAACTTCGCAATTTCTTAAAAATTCCGCACCATTTGTAACAGCATTCTCGAGACCCGCAATAGTTAATTCGTAAGGACAAACTATTGAAGATGTAGGTGCATAAAGTGCAGCAACTGCCTTTTCGCCAATATTAGGTTCTCTTTTTACAAGTTCATCTCTGTAAACTATTTCGAGACCGGGAACACCGTTTTCTTCCCCTCTTTCAAGAAGTTCCTGTAAATGAGGAATCTCTTCTTCAGAAAAAGCAACAACATAAGCCCCGATATTTTTAAGAGGAACATTAAGTTCTTCACATGCCACTTTCATAAGTTCAACACCGCGAACATTAAGTTTTGCTTTTAATGAACCCGGTTTAGCATCAAAACCTGCGTGAACAATTGCACTGTTTGCCTTTGTTGCACCCATAGCACAATCGTTTGCTCTTTCTAACAATGCAACCCCAATGTTGTATTTTGAAAGTTCTCTTGTAATAAGTGAACCTACAACACCAGCGCCGATAACGGCTACATCGTATTTCATTTAAACAACTCCTTCAAGAATTTTATGACATATTTTAACCATTTTATTATATCAATTATATGTCTAAAAATCAAGTATTTAAAAAATGTAATATATGTAATATTTTCTCATTTCTTACTGTATTTTTTAAAAATTAAAATTAAGAATTTTGAAGTTTTTAAACAATTTATGCATTTTCTCTTGAATATCCAACAAATTTATGCTAAAATGATTAAAAACTAAAACATTTCTGTTATCTTGAGGAGTAAAAATATGTCAAACAACGATGAACGTTTATCTAAAGTAAACGCTAACGACAGAAGAGTAAAAAGAACAAAGAAACTCTTAAGAGATTCTCTCTTTGCTCTTTTGCAGGAAAAATCAATAAATGAAATCACCGTTACAGAATTAACAGAAGTTGCTGATATTAACCGTGCGACTTTCTATTTCTACTACACCGATATATTTGATATGTTAAACCAGATTCAAAATGAAGCTTACGAATTATTCGAAGATGTATTACAGGGTGCGGAAGATTGTGCTGATACACCGGAAGCATTTGTAAAATATGTTGAAAACATTCTTACGTTCTGTAAACAAAACACTGCAATTGCACGTTTTGTTATAACACGCGAATACACTAATAATAAAGTTCTTACAAAAATCAAAAAATTGCTTGCTAAAAACGTACCGGTTGCAAAAGAGCAATACACACACGAAGACCCAAGAAGATTTATTTTAAATTTCGCTCTCAATGCACTTACAGGTACAGTTGTTGACTGGATGGATGACGGAATGACAATTCCTCCAAGTATTATGGCAGAGTTTATTGCAGAAATGTACATCAATGGTTCACTTTTTGCAAAAAATAAATTTTCCACATATACAAAAGTTGATGAATAAACCTAAAAACGCTGTATTTAATTTTGAGAAATTAAATACAGCGTTAAATTTCACGAAGTCACCAAAGAATTTCGTTTCTTTGGTGACTTCGCATTTAATTTTATTCAACTGATTTCAATGATTCAACCATACTGATTTTCTTAAGTTTTCTATGCATCATAAGATTTACTATTACCGCAAAGAATACTGTACAGAAACCGGCAAGCAGGAAACTCCACCATTTAAGATTTGTACTGAATGTAACCGTATCAATATCGACAACACCTACAACAGCCAGATTAAGGAAGATACCCGCAATAAGACCGATTATAATACCAAAGAATGTAAGTATTACATTTTCACGGTAAATATAAGCCGAAACCTCATCATCATAGAAGCCTAAAACTTTCAGGGTCGCAAGTTCTTTTATTCGCTCATTTATATTTATATTGTTAAGGTTATAAAGGACAACAAACGCAAGTACAATTGCTGCAAATATAAGAATGAGTGTAACAATTGTAAGAACATCGATTATGTTATTGAAGTTATCAATAACAACAGTTGTGTAAACTGTACCGTTGACACCTTTAATTTCTCCAATCTGTGATTCAAGTGCTGCTTTTTGTTCAACGGTCATTCCATCTGTAATAGAACAGAACAAGTAGTTGTAATCAGGTACAGTATTTGTCATTCTGTAATAAGTACCGGGTGTAAGATACACGTAGTGGAATGTATAGTTATCAGAAATACCCGTAACATTCACCTGATATTCAACCTTTTTAGAACCTTCTGTCCACGAAAGTTTTATTGTATCACCAATTTTTGTTTTGGTTTTATCTGCAAACTTTCTTGTTATAACCGCACCTTCATCTGTAAACGGAACATCTTTGTGTCCATCTTTCATATTTATAAATTCTTTGAGCATACCGGGTGCCTGAGGTACTAAAACATCAACCTCCATAACCTTGTCACTTCTGTCAGAATAACCTTCACAAACTTTCAAGTAACCAAGCATAGAAGTTTCTACACCCTGAAGTTCTGTAATACTTTTCACAGTTTCACTGTTAGGTGTGTAGTCTTCTTTTGTATCTTTTAAAACAACCTGCAAATCATACTGAGCCACACCATCTACGCCGTATTGGTTAGTAATAACTGTACCAATAGCATTCTGAAGACCAAAAGCTGCCAACATAAGTGCGGTACAACCTGCAATACCAATAACAGTAACAGCAAAACGCTTTTTGTTTCTGAAAAGATTTCTTACAGTAACTTTTGATGTAAAGTTGAGTTTTGACCATATACCTGTAAAATTCTCAAGATAAACACGTTTACCATCTTTAGGTGGTTTTGGTCGCATAAGAATTGAAGCAGGTGTTTTAAGTTCTTTGTGACATGAAAGATATGCCGCAAAAGTTGTAAGACCTACTGAAATCACAAGACCTAAAAGAATATAACCGAAAAGGAATTTGATTTTCAGTTCCGGTATTTCATACATAATACCCCAAGCGGTAAAGATTGCATAAGGAAGACCTGAAAAACCTGCAGCTATACCAATTACGCTACCTACTGTACTTGCAGATGCGGCATAAACAAGATATTTACTGATGATTGTTTTATCTTCATAACCCAATGCTTTCATAGTACCGAGTTGAGTTCTTTGTTCTTCAACCAATCTTGACATTGTTGTAAGACATACAAGCGTTGAAACTATAAAGAAGAATGTCGGGAAAATATACGCAAGTCTCTGCATATTCTCTGCCGCTTCACCATAGCCCGTATAACCCGGTGAATCACCACGGTCATAAACCGACCACGATGCCCCATTATTGATTGTTTCGAGTAATGCAATACCTTTTGTATATTCAGTTTTTACAATACCCAATTTAGCATTTGCTTCTGCTTCTGCTTCTTCTAATTTCTTTTCAGCATTTTCTAAAATCTGCTGAATATTCTGAAGTTGCATTGTCTGATAAGTGATTTGTGTCTGCGCATTAGTATATTCAGTCTGTGCTTTTAAAGAACCAAACTGAAGGTCAAAACCACTTGACTGAATCTGGTCTTTGAATTGTGCCAATTGTGATTCTGCCTGTTCTAATTGAGCATTAGCATTATCAAGTTGTGTTTTTGCGTTTTTTAATTGTTGGTCTGCGTCATACCATTCAGCGTATTTTTCATCATACGCAGCCTTACCTTTAGCGTACTCTGCTTCTGCTACAACGAGTTCTGAATTATATTGCTCAAGTAGCGCTTCCGTTTCAACAACAACGTCAGCCGCCATACCCTGACCTGTTAAGTTAGATGCAGAGAATAAAATCTTTGCAAGTTCAGGGTTTGTTTGCTCAAGTCGTTCTGCCATTTTATCAAGGTCGAGATCTTCCTGAGAAACATTCTGATTATTTTTTATAGTATCAAGTGTTGACTGTGTACTGCCAATTAACGCTTCAGTAGTTTCAATTTTAAGTTTTGCACTTAAAAGCTCATTATTGGCAGTATTAAGTTTTTCTTTAGCACTATCAGCATTCGCTTTATTAAGATTATACTCATTTGTTTTTGCAGTATGTTCTGCTCTTTTTTCAGCAACAATGGTAATTTTCGAGTTATACTCATTAACCGCCGCTAAATACTGGTCACTCCCCGACTCGAGTTGTGACTGTGCCGCATTATACTTTTCCTGGAGTTCTGCCTGTGCAGCCGCAAGTTTTTCTTCACCCGTCTTTTCAAGTTCTCTATATTTCGCAATTTCATCTCTTGCACCTTGTAATTGCGAGTTAATACCTGCTTCTGCCTGTGCAATCTGATTTTTAGCACTTATAAGTTTCTGTGGAAGACCTACACCTAATGATGCCGCTCTGTCTTTCACAATTGAATCTGATGCCAAAAGAATTGAATTTTGAATTTCTTCAACATATTCATTGTAATCATCTGTATAAGCAACTAAATTCTCTGTATTTTTGAGTGTTATATATGCTTCACTGTAATAATCTATTCTTTCCTGAAAAGCTTCATTCGGAACATAGACAAAGTCACCAAGTTTACCGCTACCGGCTGTAGAAGCACCACGTTCAAACGAAACCCAATAAGGTGAGAGAACAATTCCGACAATCTCAAATTCATTACCTTTCAGATAATAAGAGATTTCTTCCCCATCACCCGTAACTTTAATTTTATTACCGATTTTAAACTGTTCAGGAGTTGTAAGCGCACTACAGGTAACAACACATTCACCTGCATTTTGTGGGTAACGACCTTCAACCAATTTAAGACGGTTTATGTAATTTTCATCATCAATACCACCATCAGTAAATGCATTTGCCTGATTAACATCAAAACCATACACACGTACTGTAAGTTCTGAACCGTCAATATCAACTATGCCCTCAAATTCATCGTTTTTTTCTGCTGAAGGCACCTGAACAAATCCGTCAACGAATTTCATTCCCTGAACAGATTTCACTCCATCAATCACACGGACTCTTTCTAAATCCTCTTCATAAAGTCCTATAAATGACTGCAATCGCAAATCCATAAGATTATTGGTTTTGTAATAATAATCTGCAGACTCAGTCATATCAGTAGATACGGAATTAAGACCAACAAAAAGACCCGAACCCAAAGCAACAATTACCACAATAGAAATAAATCTGCTTATAGTCTTTTTTATCGAACGGACCGTATCAATAGCATACGCTCTTGTCATCTTTCAAAAATCCTTTCTCACATCAAGTTAAAATCAATAGTTCTTACCAATCTATATCCTGAACAGAAACCGGATTTTCGTTGACTTCATTTTTTACAACACGTCCACTTTTTACTGTTATAATTCTGTCTGCCATAGGAGCAAGTGCAGAGTTATGGGTAATAACAACGATTGTCATACCTGACTCGCGACTTGTATCCTGTAACAATTTTAATATTTGTTTACCGGTATTGTAGTCGAGCGCACCGGTAGGCTCGTCACAAAGAAGTATTTTAGGGTTTTTTGCAAGCGCTCTTGCAATAGAAACACGCTGCTGCTCACCACCTGAAAGTTGTGCAGGGAAGTTGTCAAGTCTTTCACCGAGACCAACTCTTTCAAGCACTTTAACAGGGTTAAGAGCCTTTTCGCCTATCTGTGTTGCAAGTTCAACATTTTCAAGTGCAGTAAGGTTAGGCACAAGATTGTAAAACTGGAACACAAAACCAACATCAAATCTTCTGTATTCTATAAGACTTTTGTTGTCATATTCGTTAATCAATTCACCGCCGACACGAACTTTACCATCATCGCAATCGTCCATACCGCCTAAAATATTAAGAATAGTCGTTTTACCGGCACCGGAAGCACCTAAAATAATACAGAACTCACCTTGTTCAATATTAAAAGTAACTCCGTCTGCAGCATTTATTGTAACTTCACCCATTTTGTAGGTTTTGTAAACAGACTCAAATTCTATAAAACTCATTTAATTCAGCCTTTCGATACACTAAATAATTTATATTACTTGCTCAACTGAAAACCAATTGAACAAACTTGTTCTTTATTCTACAATAAATAACAATTTTAGTCAATGAAAATAAAGAACAAAAAATAATTTTACAATTAGTAAACAATTAAAGTCTTTTTAAGAAATAACTTTACTCGCTTCCTTTATAACTTCTGATGCAACCGGAATTGCGGTGGTTGAACCCCAACCACCATTCTCGACAACAACGACTACTGCTAAAGGACATTTTTCATCTTCAGAAAAACCCAAAAACCACGAGTGTGGTTTTTCTGTATCAGACACTTCTGCAGTACCGGTTTTTCCGCACATTGTAACTCCTGAAAAATTCCAGTCACCATAATTGTTCTCGACTGCCCCACGCATAAGTTCTTTGAGTTTTTTCGCATTTTCGGGTGTTGTGTAAACAACTTCTTCTGCCGTCATTTCTTTTAAAACATGCCCCGAAGGAGAAGCAAAACTTTTCACAACAAAAGGAAGTTTTGCAGTACCGTTATTCGCTATAGCCCCTGCAATTGTAAGTGCGTGATAAGGATTCATAAGTGTTGTATATTGACCAACGGATGCCCACGCAATATCTGATGCACTTGCATCACTTAAATTTATAATGCTTTCTTCTGTAAAACTGTTACCAAAAGTAAAATTTCTCTGAAAACCAAAAGATTTTGCAGTATTTGTAAGTTGTACAGCACTTAATTTTTTTGAAATTTCAGCGAATGCACAGTTACACGATTGACTGAAAGCTTTTTCAAGAGTCAATTTTCCGTGTTTCCTCGGGCAACTTACTCTTACACCATTTATAAACATTTCACCCTCGCACTCATATTCCCAATTTTCAATATCAGGAATATTCTCATAAGCACACGAAGCGGTAATTATTTTAAAAACAGAACCGGGTGTATAAAGTCCATCCAGAAGTCTGTTAAGATAAAGACCTTCATATTTCCCGTTTGCAT
>JAFSBS010000003.1 GCA_017437165.1 Clostridia bacterium | reverse complement strand
TTAAATTCGTGACTTGCAAGTGTAAGACAGTATTGTGTTTCCGGTTTTATATTATCATCAAGTGTTTTCTTGAATTTTTTCATTTGTGTTTCAGTACCGCTGTTTGCAAAGTCGCCGACAACATAAATTGCATCTAATTTTTTATAAGTTTCAGAACTTTCAGCTATTTCATAAGCAAGTTCAATACCACGTTTCATTCTTTTTTCTTCAATACACTCTTCATCTTTGTAGTGAACATCACTTACAACCATAAATCTTAAAGTAGGGTTAAAATCTTTTTGTAACATAATAAGACCTCCTGAAAATATACAATAAAATTATAACATTTATACAATAATTTTACAATTGTGAATGTGTAGAATTATAATATTAAAATTTAGTAAAAAGTTTCATAAAACGTATTTATTTTTTTTGTTTGTTATGTTATACTACTTTTGGAATTTAAAAAGTTAAGGAGCGTTAAAAATGCAAATTTCAAAAGATACAGTTATCGGTACAATTCTCGATTCTGCACCAGAAACAGCACCATTCTTTTTAGAAATGGGTATGCATTGTTTAGGTTGTCCTTCTGCTCGCAGTGAAACAGTAGCACAGGCTTGTATGGTTCACGGTGTTAATGCAGATGACCTTGTTTCAAAAATCAATGCATTTCTTGCAGAGAACAAATAATGTTAATTCGTAGAGTAACACTTTCACCAAGACTTGCCGCTACCGCTTCACTTGTAGTAGGTGGCGGCAATATTGTTGATGTTGGTACTGATCACGCGTATTTACCTGCTCACTTGATTTTATCTAAAAAAATTCCGTTTGCTATTGCTTCTGATGTAAGGCAAAGTCCTCTTGATAACGCGAGAGATACCGTAATTAAATATAAACTGCAAAATAAAGTTGAATTAAGACTTTCAGATGGTTTAAAAGAAATTAAACCTGAAGAAGTCAGCGAAATCGTCTTTGCAGGTATGGGTGGTACGCTTATTGCTGAAAAATTAAAAGAGTGTTCATGGGTTAAATCAAAAAAACATCATTTTATTTTTCAACCACAAAGCAAGGCAGAAGATTTAAGAGAATATTTGTATTCAAACGGATTTTACATAAATAAAGAATTAGCGGTAAGTGAAGGTGAAAGATATTACATAACATTTGATGCTTACTATACTGCTGAAATTAAACCATTTACACAAAGTGATTGTTTTATTGGTAAACTACCGAAAACGGTTGAAGCAAAAGCACATCTTAAAATGCAACTTAATAGATTAGAGAAAAAATATAACGCACTTAAACAGAGAGAAGAAAATGTTAAAGAATTAGAAATTCTAATTAACGATTTAAAAGGTTTTATTTATGGATAAGTTAAATTTATTGGCACAAATAATCGGTTTTGGTGGCACTGCGCTTACAATAATTGCTTACCAACAAAGCAAAAGAAAAAGAATTTTGGGTTGTACTGTAATTTCTGCGGCACTTTTTGCAATTCATTACATAATTTTAGGTGCTTACACAGGCGCAATAATGAATATTCTTGCCGGTACTCGCTCGTTAGTATTTATGAATAACACTAAAAAATGGGCAAAAAGTAAAATATGGGTTGCAGTATTTATGGTTGTTTATACTGTTGCTTGTATTGCTACGTGGGATAAATGGTATTCGGTTTTACCACTTATTGCAATGCTTTTAACTACCATAAGTAATTGGTTTCAGAGTGAAAAGAAAATCAGATTTTTAACTTTCCCAAGTTCACCTTGCTGGCTTGTTTATAACATTTTAAATGCTTCTTATGTAGGTATTATTACAGAAATTTTTGTTATGAGTTCACTTATAATTGCAATTATAAGATTTGATTTAAGAAAATCTAAAGTAAAAAATGAAGTGGAGAGTGAAGTTAATGTCAACAGTTAATGATATTTATTTGTTTTTAAATACTTTAGCACCGTTTTCTACTTCTGCACCTTGGGATAATACCGGTCTTTTAGTAGGAAATAAAGAACGTGAAGTAAAAAAAGTTGTGCTTTCGCTTGATGTTACAGGTGATGTAATCGACGAAGCAGTTAAAGAAAATGCTGATTTGGTAATTACACATCATCCGTTGATTTTTGAAGGAGTTAAAAGCGTTACTTCTGACACGCTTCTTTACAAAGCAGTTTCTTCCGGTGTTTCATTTATAAGTAGTCACACTTGTCTTGATATTGCAAAAGATGGGGTAAATGACTGCCTTGCAAATGCTGTAGGAATTAAAAATGTCACTCCAATTGAAGAAGAACCATTTTTGAAATTAGGTGAAACAGAAGAAATAACAGAGGAAGAATTTGTTTCAGTTTTAAAAGAAAAATTAAACTGCAACGTTTTATATAATGGTACGGGTAACAATATCAGAAAAATAGCATTTTGCAGTGGTTCGGGTGGTGACCTTTGGGGGTTAGCAAAAGAAAAAGGTGCAGATGTACTGCTTACCGGCGAAGCAAAATACCACGAGTTTTTAGATGCAACTTTTAATAATATTACAATTTTTGCTTGCGGTCATTTTGAAACAGAAATTGTTGTAATTGACACTTTAAAAGAAAAATTAGAAAAGCATTTCCCTGATATTGAATTTTTAAAAGCAAATCAAAAAAATATTATTTCTTGTAAGTAATAAAAAGAAAGGCAAATTATGGCACTTGACGGAATTTTTATAAATTTTTTAGTAAACGAAATTTCTGAAAATTTAATAGGTTCTAAGGTAGATAAAGTGCATCAACCCACTAAAAATGAGTTGGTGTTAATAATGCGTTCAAGGCAAGGGATGTATAAACTTTTTCTGACTGCTGATGCTAACGCACCACGTTTTCATATTATAGAAAACGCACCTGAAAATCCACAGACTCCGCCAATGCTTTGTATGCTTTTGAGGAAAAAATTAGTTGGTGCAACTCTTACGGAAATAGAGCAATATGGTCTTGACAGAGTTGTGCTTTTTAAATTTAATGCGACTAACGAAATTGGTGATAAAGTAAAATTAACTTTAGCCGTTGAAATAATGGCACAACACAGTAACATTATTTTAATTAACGAAGAAAACAAAGTTATTGATGCGATTAAAAGGGTAGATGCTGAAAAATCTTCATATCGTCTTGTTTTGCCGGGTGCTATTTACAAACTGCCACCGGAACAAAATAAATTAGATATAAGAAAAGAAAAAGAAACCGTTGTTGCAGATTTAATTTTAAATTTGCAAAACACACGACTTTCTTCTGCAATTTTAAAAACCTTGCAGGGTGTTTCGCCATTACTTTCAAGAGAAATTGCCATTCGTGTTACTGAAGAAGATAAGTTTGTAAGCGAATTAAACGAAACAGAGAAACAAAAGTTAGTAGAAGTTCTTGCCAAATTTAAAGTAATGCTTACTGCAAATATGCCTGAACCTACAATTATTCTCGATAAAACTGAAAAACCGCTCGAATTTTCTTTTTTACCGGTTCTACAGTATGGTGCAGATTTTAAAAGTATTAAGAAAAATACTTTAAGCGAATTGCTTGATGGGTTTTATTCAGAAAAAGACAGAGTAAATCGTACCCGTTCTAAAGCCTCTGAATTATTTAAACAGCTTGACAGTTTAATTGAAAGAACCGTAAGAAAATTAAATAACAGACGCGAAGAGTTAAAACAATGTGCAAATCGTGAAGAAATTAAAATTAAAGCTGAGCTTATAACCGCTTCACAATATATGCTGAAAAAAGGTGATAGTGTTTATGAGGTTTATAATTATTATGACAATAATGCTCTTATGAAAATTGAGGCTGACCCTGCTTTAACACCAACACAAAATGCACAGAAGTATTACAAAGAATATAAAAAAGCGTGTACTGCTGAAAATATGCTCATAAAACTTGTTGAAGAGGGCGAAAACGAGTTAGAATATTTAGAAAGCGTTAAAGACTTGCTTCTTCGTTCTACTTTAGAAAGAGAATTCAACGAAATAAAAGAAGAATTAGCATCACAAGGCTTTTTAAAATCTAAAAATAGCGGTAAAAAACAAATTAAAAAAGCATCTTTGCCACCGCTCGAGTTTAAAACCTCGCAAGGTCTTACTGTGCTTGTTGGCAGAAACAACACCTGTAACGATAAACTGACCTTTAAAACAGGTAGAAAAGGTGATATATGGCTACACGCGCAAAAAGCACCAGGCTCACACGTGCTTTTAGTCAGTGACGGCAACGAGGTGCCTGACGACGCAATAGTAGAAGCAGCAGAAATTGCCGCTTATTTCAGTTCGGTAAAAGATTCAACTATTGCGACTGTTGACTATACAGATGTAAAAAACATAAAAAAACCAAATGGCGCAAAACCGGGCTTTGTTGTTTATTACACATATTATTCTGTTAATGTAAAACCAAAGAATCCGAGTTGTTAGGTTTTAGGTGTTAGAAATTGAAAATTGAAAGTTGAAAATTGAAAATTTCGGAACTGCGTTAGCATTGTAATGTTGTATTTCTAAATATACAGTTTCATTTTTAGTATTTTATTGTTTTTTATGCATTGGTGCGGGCGACCATAGGTCTGCCCCTACGATGAAGAGCGTGAAATCATACTTCTATTCAAGAAATTTTAAAATATTAAATGCGTTACAAATGAAACAAAAAATTTACTCCCACTATTGTAGGGGCAGACCTTTGGTCGCCCGCAGTAGTGGGAGTAGTTTTTTATTAGGATAAACCAATCGGGTGCAACGCGTGAACTGAACGTGAAACTCTGCTTACTGTTTCCTGCTTCCTATTTCCTGAAAAACACTTGACAAATCTGTCTATTGGTGATAGACTGTAGTTGTCTATTAAAGATAGACAAAGGAGTTGATTATATGAACGAAATAAAATTAGGACTTGTAGAAGCAAAATTTGCTGATATTATCTGGTCAAATGAACCTATGACAACAAAAGAATTAGTTACAGCATGTCAAAAAGAATTAGAATGGAAAAGAACTACAACCTACACAGTTTTAAAGAAACTTTGTGAAAAGGGGATTTTTAAAACAGAAGACAGTGTTGTAACTTCAATTATAAAGAAAGACGAGTTTTATTCTATTCAGAGTGAACAGTTTGTAGAAGAAACTTTTTCAGGT
>JAFSBS010000049.1 GCA_017437165.1 Clostridia bacterium | reverse complement strand
TCGCACAATTGAAGATTGGGAGAGTGTTACCGTAGAAAGTGAAGAGAACTTCATTCATAATGTTCGTGAAAGTAAGAATACATTGTTTATTGCTTGTTATGTAGATGGTGTAATTGCAGGCAACTGTGACATCACTTTTAAGACCGGAAGAAAGATTTCACATAGAGCAACAGTGGGTATCGCTCTTCAGAAGAAGTATTGGAATATTGGTATTGGTTCAGCAATGTTTAAAGAACTGATGAAAGCTGCAGAAGAACATAAGGGTACAGAAATCGTTGACCTTGAAATGATTGAGGGAAATAACCGTGCAAAAGCACTTTATCAGAAATTCGGATTTCAAGTTATATCAGTAGAACCGAAATTCTTCAAACTCAAAGACGGTACCTATCAGAATTTAGTTTATATGCAGAAATATCTATAATTTGGAGAATAACTATGAGTAATCAGAATATTTATGACAATGAAACATTTTTTGAAGGCTATAAGACCTTGCGTGCAGCTGAAACAAATTACAATGATTTACTTGAACAACCTGCAATGGCAAAAATGTTGCCAGACTTAACTGAAAAATCAGTGCTTGACTTAGGTTGTGGCTACGGACATAACTGTATTGATTTTGTTCATCGTGGTGTAAAGCGTGTTGTCGGTGTTGATATTTCTGAAAAGATGCTTGAAGTAGCAAAAACCGAATCAGCTCATGAAAAAACTGAATATGTGAATATGAGTATGACAGACATTGCAAAATTAGGTGAAACTTTTGATTTCATCTACAGTTCTCTTGCTTTTCATTACATTAAAGATTTTGATGCATTTGCAAAGGAAATGTATTCTGTTTTGAATGTTGGTGGACAACTGTTGTTTTCACAGGAGCATCCTATTATTACGGCTACTATTGATGGCAACGGTCATTTTAATAAAAACTTAAAAGGTAAAAGAGTATCCTATACATTTTCAAATTACAACGAACCCGGTGAAAGAAAAGTGCATTGGTATGTTGACGGTGTTATAAAATATCACAGAACGTTCAGTAATGTTATAAACGCACTTGCAAAAGCTGGATTTGTGATTGAAGAAGTCTGTGAGCCAACACCGGAAGATTGGGCAGTTGAAAAACTTCCTACAATAGTTAAAGAATACATAAAACCTAACTTTTTAATTGTAAAAGCAAGAAAGGTATAAAATGATTACACTAACCGAATACTTAAACAATCCTTGTGGAACATTATCTATTCCATATTGGAAAGCAAAAAATATTGTAATACCACCTGATATGAAAATTCTGCACGATAAAGATTTTTCTGTTGATGCTTTATTGGATTATACAGATGAAAAGTATTTTCGTTTGTATCATAATCTAAAAGAAATACCTAACATCATAAATGATGATTTTGAAATTACGACTGCAACGGATAGCGATATAAAAACAATAGTGCAGATAATCAACGATTCATATACGGACATATCTGTTAACAAAGAACTTATTAAAAGTTATACCAAAACACCAGTTTATAATTCTGATTTGTGGATAATGGTAAAAGAAAAACCAACGGATAAATATGTTGCTTGCGGTATTGCGGATTTTGATAAAGAAGCAAAAGAACTTGTACTTGAATGGATTCAAGTTCTGCCGGAATATCGTGGCAAGAAAATTGGTCAGTTGATAGTAACTGAACTACTGTTTAGAATGAAAGATGTTGCAGATTTTGCAACTGTTTCTGGAAAAGTTGATAATGAAACAAAACCCGAAGAACTATATAGAAAATGCGGATTTACTGGCAATGATGTGTGGCATATTTTGTATAAGAGACGAGGTGTAAAATGAACAGAGAGTATGCAGAGAGAATTATTTCGGAAGCTCAACAACTTAATAACGATGATTGGATTGAACATTCATACAATGTAGCACGATTAGCAGAAAAGATTGCTGAAAAATCTGGTATAGATAGCGAAAAAGCATATATACTTGGTTTGCTTCACGATATTGGTAGGCGTAATGGTGATATGCAAGCTCGTCACGCTTTGGAAGGCTATAATTATCTAACAAGTATTGGTTTTGAAGATGGTGCAAGAATCTGTTTAACACACACTTTTCAATA
>JAFSBS010000048.1 GCA_017437165.1 Clostridia bacterium | reverse complement strand
TGTTGAAATCATACAGTCAAGTGAAGGTATTTTTAAGTTTGCACCCATATCATCGAGAATTATATGTACCGGTCTTGATAAGCTACGTGATGGACTGTTGTCGGCTATGCTATAAATCTCGTGAAGGAATTGTGAAAAGAATATTGAAACAAGCTTGTCTTTTGAGCGGTCTGTATCAGAGCATTTAACATAAAGTATAGTTTTCTCATCGCAAAAGCTTTGTGGATTCAATGTATTTCTACTGGTGAGGTTAATAATTTCAGGAGTGAGCAAACCACAAAACTCTGCAGCAAGACTTATTACGATACTACTTAAGGTTTTGTCAGCTGCATTCTGGATTAAAGAATATTGAGCCCTACACCAAGGATCTGTTTCGGGAATACATTCGAAAATTTTGTCTAATTTGGTAGTTCCATCCTGAATATCCTTAGCATTTGAGACACGCAGTAGTTTTTCAATTGATTTCATATTTTGTTGAGCTTCAGGACGATAAGAAACAAGATAGCTGGTTAATGCATTACATAATATTTCCGCTGAAAGCGGCCAGAAGACATCATTACATCTTTCCATCTGATTTGCCACTATTACGCTTGAAAACTTAATGACATCATCCTGTGTTTTTATAAATGATAACGGATTATAGAAAATTTGCGATTTCATAGGATTATCAAAATCAAGCACCTGCACCTTGTAGCCTTTGTGTTTCATCATTTCGTGGGTTATGCTATAAATTTCACCCTTAGGGTCAAGCACTAAAAGACTTTCATTGTTTGCTTCGCAAAGGTTAGGGATTACAAAACCGCGGCTTTTACCAGCGCCGGGTGCGCCGATTATAAGATTGTTTGCATTTTGCTTGTAGCCGTTATTAAAAAATGTGTTTTCTCCCAAAATAATCATATTGCAATTCCTCCTGTTAATAAACTGTTGAGTTCTTCTGCAGTTGCGATTTTATCGACTAATCCGTTTTTCAAAGCCTCCTCTGCACTCATATATGTATCTTTACCCGTAAGCTTTCGTATTGATTTGATTGATTTACCTGTAAGCTTTGACAAGAATTGGTCTATTTCATTTTTTGTTTTGATTAACGAGTTTTCCACAGATTCAATTTCAATGCAATTTCCACCGGGTATTCCGCCTGCAATAAGTGGTTGGTGTACCATTACCTGACTGTTTGGTGAAACGAATCTGTGACCCTTTGTGCCTGCCGCTAAAATTACTGCCCCCATACTTGCAGCTATGCCGAGTGAAACTGTCTGAATGGTGCAGGGGCAAGCTTGCATAACATCTATAAGCACCATACCGTTTAAAATGCTTCCGCCAGGACTGTTGATTAAGATAGTAATTGGTTCATCCGGGTTTTCCATAACAAGAAGCGAGATTTGTGCAATTGTTGTGTTAACGGATTCTACGTTTATTTGTGAGTCAAGAAAAATTATCCGGTTTTCAAAAAGTTTGGATTTTAATGTAATTGCGTTTGTTCCGTTTTTTGTTCTTTCTAAATAATATATATCACTCATTTTAATTCTCCTTTATTTTGTCATACTGTTTAATTGGATTGTCAGATGAGTGCCTTGATTTTTGTAATTCCCCCTAAAAATTTAAACGTGTATATTCGAATAATCAAGCATAGTGTGGCTAATACTCACCTTGCCCGTCATCGCCTTATTGAGTGCCACTCAACATTTACAAAAACTGTTTGTCGCTCTTGTAACAGTCAGACTATTACCGTCCTGGCGCAGTTATTGCGTGGCTCAAAGCAAGTTTTTTGCTTGATTTTGCGCTATTCAATTTTCAAGGTTCGCGCCTTCTGCAAAGGCAAAATTTATGTTAATGTGGTATTTCAGGGTATAAAAAAAGAAACGAATTAAAATACCACACAAATAACTGTTTGATAAAAAAAATCCGAAACTATACTTTAAAAATGCGAAACCCAAAATAACACATTTATATTTAATTTTCTGAAAAAGGGCGCAAATATAGCACGGAAATTTACCAATAAAATAACTTAGATTAATTACCGAACTATTTTTTGCGTTCTTGATAGTGGATTATTCTACGCTTTTTTGAAAACTAAAGTGTTCTTTGAAAATTTTTAAAATATTTTTTGTACCCCCTTTCTCTGTTCTCATAATTATAATATCTACTTTTTCAAAAAGTTAACCATTTTTTAAAAATTTTTATTCATTTACTTCCAAGATATATTCCCATTGCTTAATAAATTCTTCTATTGTGTCTTCATAAGCTTTTGATTTGGTAAACATTTCGTATGGAGAATAACTTAATTTTTTCTCACCCTGCCTTAATTCAATAACAACAGTTTCGATTAAATCGCCACCTTTTACTATATATCTCTTAGTATCAGGAAAGCTTTAATCTATTATGTTGTTCAGAGCATCAATAAAACTATGTATGTTTGACATAAAAGCAACTCCTTTTGCTCGCTTCATAATATATAATATCTGCAATTTAAAAAAGTTAACCATTTTTTAAAAATTTTCCTAAAAAATTTAAAAGCGTACCCGATTTTAGTCGGATACGCTTTATTTTATGCGCCTATTTCTCCACCTAAAAGTTGACGTTTGTAATCTTTAAAAGCATCTACTTTTTTAGAAATTGCAACCTTTGAAACATCGAAGTATGTAGCATAAACATTCTGCTCAATGGGTAAATTCAAAGTTTTTTCTAATTTACTTTTACCAAAAATCCCGATATTTTTTAGTTCTTTATAATATTTTAAATTTCCTGAAAACATTTCTGAAAGAGAGCGAACTTTATCTTTATATATATAATCTAAAAATTCAGTTGAGCAGCTTTTTTGTATCAGTTGCTCATAGTTCATTAAAAGTTGCAAAAAGCCTTCACCTTTTGTAAGGTAAACCATATCACCCGTATAAAAACTTTGAAAATAATCAAAATGTGTCTGGTTTGTGCTTTTGGTCATATCTTTGTGAGCCTGAAACTGAACAATACAGCCAACGAAAAGTGCAAGTTTTTCATTGAAATCATGTTCATCTTCTTTATATTCTGTATCGGTTTTAATTTCATTACCACCAACATCATACATTTCACTAATATCTGTATTTTTACGACCTTTAATACCTTTATAATATTTCTTGCATTCCTTACAGGAATCCCAAAATACAAAATCGTAAAAATAAGCCATAAAAGGAACTATGCCCTCTTCTTTTTTGTAAGGGTTGTATTTAGAAAGATTTTTAACGAAAAATGTTATAGAAATATCTCTGACTATTTCTGCCCTTTTTGCATCAGTTGACAATTTTTTCAGTTCACCTGTATGAACAATATACTCAAGATTATTCATAAATAAAACGGCAATTCTTTCTCTTAAAACCAGTTTTCTTGCAGTATCTTCTTCGTTATAATATTCAATGGCGAGGTCATCAATTTTTTGCAAATCTTCTCTTTCGTATGCCATAAATCACACCTCACCCGCAATAAGTGTTCTGATGAATGCTTCTGGGTCAGAAACCTTTGAGTAAGCTAAAGCATCGCTGACTTTATCAAGATAGAAAAGTGACGTAACGTCAAAAAGTCTTCTGTCTTTTGTTTCGTGGTCAATTTCGCCATAAGAAATACACTCAACCATAACGTTCTTTTTGTTTTTTGTGCAGTAGTTAAGTGCTATCATCTGTACTATTGGCATCGGTTTAGGACCAGCTGTAATATCAGCAAAGAGAGTATCGTTATCTGACACCGCCGAAATGATATTACTGAACATCTCAAGGTGATTATCTAATGTTTCACCAAATGGTGTAAGAATAGTTTTAACTGTATATTTTATGTATCTTCTGTTGCAGATGTCAGATAATTCTGATTCTAATTCCTCCAACTGCTCACGGCAGTTTCTGTAAATTTCGTTTTCATTATATTTCTGCGAGCTTGCAATTGCGATAATTTCAATTTCTTCGCCATCTTCTGTGTAGCAATCTATAACAGGAATTATGGGGTAACGTGTATAAATAACGTTCTCTAACTTTTTAGAATTTTCACTTCTGTAAACACCGGCTTCGGTTCTGTCTAATTTACGACGTGAAATTGTAGTAATAAATTTTTTCATAAAATTCTCCTTTTGTTTTGTAACGATATACAACAAATTTCGACACTATATAAATTTTATCATTCTTTAAAAATCTTGTCAATGAAATTGATATTGTAATCTCTGTTGTATTGTGATATTATTAATGGCACGGAGGTGCTAATATGCCAAAAAAAACAATATATAATCCCGTTACAATGTATTATTTTTTAGAAATGGAAAAAAAACTTTGTTTTGACAATCATCAAAAACTTTCTAAAAACTTTTGCGATTGTTTTTTTAAAGAAAATAATTCTGAAATCAACCAACTAAGGCAACGTAGAAACTTCTTAAAAACTTGCAAAAAAATTTGTGAATTAGGTTGTTATCAATTTATATTAAGCCTTATTACAGTTGTGTTTGAAAATCCTGAAGTTTACGATATAGAGATGCTTGGTAAAACTCTCAACAATGTAAAAATAACAGATGGGTATAGTTTACAAGATCTTTGTTCTGATTTTTATAAAGAGTTAATTACCGCTTCACCTGAAGATTTTGAAAATGGTGTTGAAGAAGCAAACCATATTCTTAATGTCGCAAATCTTTTCGATAACCAAATCACTCTGCCACGCTTACAAAACAGTTATTGTAGACCTCATATGGAAGCGGCGCTTCATGTTATTTGTAGCAAAATATATACTAAAAGTAACATAAATCCGACCGATATTACAAAAAAAGATATAGATAGTCTTGTAGTATCAATCCGAAATGAAGAAGAGTCAATTTTCAATAAAGAAATTGCGGATATAAAAGCACGGCGTATTGTACAAGAAGAACGAGAAAAGAAAAAAGGCAGCCCCTTGATTTTAGGTAAAGTTGTGGTACCGAAATTCACAGATGATATTCGTGATAAAAAACTTCCCGGCATACTATCTTTGGTTTTCACATTTTTAGAAGTTACTAATAAAAATGACCTATGTTTTTATATTCTTTCTGAATATGTATTTCCTTACTTTGTAAAATACGCCTGGATTGATGGTGACGAAACATCTGAATGTTTTGCAATTATTTTAAAAATTTATTCTGACCTTTTGTTTGCTGTACTTCGCAACAATGACTCACCTTTAACTAAATTAAGCACACTATCCGAAGAAAATCTTTGCAAAAGCATATCTGATGAGCCTGGTGAAGATTTGGTAAAGTATGCTAAAAAATCAAAAAGCTCTTTAGTTTTATGGGCTAAAATTCTTCACCGTTCAAAAAAATTTATAAAACCTGTATTAGAAGATGATAATTACGATTACTATTCATCCCATATTGCTTCAACTGCATATCTTCTTACTCTTGCTGACGAATATACAATTTCTTCACAATTACTAATTGATCACTATAATGACATAAAAACTCATAACAAAGATTTTCATTATTCAACAGTTGCGCTTGTAAAAAACATACTTTACTCCGAAGACCTTAACACAGCCAACACTCTTTATGGTTATTTCTGTAGTGGCGAAGCTACCTATAAACGTGAATATCAACTTATGAGAGATTTAATTAACGAAATTTTGTTTTTCTTACAAGAAGCCGAAAGTTATATTAAAGAAAACGACCAACTCTATACTGTTAATAGTAGACGTGTATATGATATTCTCTATGCTGATGACAGAATTAAATCAGTTGAAGATAGTCTTTCTGAATGCTATAAAATCAATACTATCCCTGACAAAAACCTTTGTCAGAAGTTATCAAATATTCTGTTAGGTTTTGGAACACCAGAAGGCATTGCTCTCGGCAAATTTGCTGACCGAAATAACCCTTATGAACTTTGTATGTTACGCGATACATCCGAAGAATATATCGAGGATGGACTTTCTGTCTCTCTTCGTCGTACAGCAGAGAGACTCTACAAAGAAACAGAGAGATTTACACATATACATAATATAACAATTATCAAAAATTTCCACCAGGCTTTTGATTTACTCATTCAAAACAAACTTATAGAAATGCGCAAAAAAGCAATTCTTCAGAGCACAACTGAATTTTCAAGAATACGCAACTTAGAAAAAGATTCAGATACTATTACAGAAATGATTATCACTGAAACCGAAAGACTTGTTTCGATGTTTAAACCCAATGTCTATGACCGTAAAGTTACAGAAAAACTGATAAATGAAAGCCATGACAAATTCTGTAATGAACAATACCCTGGTGAAAAAAAGG
>JAFSBS010000047.1 GCA_017437165.1 Clostridia bacterium | reverse complement strand
GTTATATTATCATTTTTCCTAAAATTTGTCAATCTAATTTTGTAGTTTTTTTAACAAATTTTAATTTTTGTCATATTGCTCAATCGCAGTTTTTATTTCCTTGATTTTTTTTGGTAAATATGTTATTCTTATCAAAGATAAATTCTACTGAAGGGGTGAAACTATGGCTTTAAAAGAATCGGGCGAAATGTATCTTGAAACTATATATGTACTTAATAAAAAGAGCGACTCTGTCCGTTCAATAGATGTCTGTGAATATATGGGCTACTCAAAGCCAAGTGTTTCACGCGCAGTAGGGCTTTTAAAAAATGCAGGCTTTATAAATGTGAGTAAAGAGGGTTACTTGACACTCACAAAAACAGGTGAAGAAACGGCAAAAAAACTATTTGAACGTCATACAATAATTTCAAAATTTTTAATGTCTTTAGGTGTTGACGAAGAAACTGCAACCGAAGATGCTTGCAGAATTGAACACGTTATAAGTGACAAGTCTTTTGAAGCAATAAAAAACCGAGTGTAAAAAGTGCTGAATGCTGAGTTTCGGAAGTCCTGCGGACTTGATTATAATTATTGTTCAATAAAAACAACAAGTTCTATCATTTTTAGTTTACAAAAAACTTTAAATGATAGAACTTATCTTTTTGTTATTCAATTATAATTGCCAACGCAGTTCCGAAATTTTCAATTTTCAACTTTCAATTTTCAATTATTATTGCATCGCAGACCCGAAACTCATCACTTTTCACTCAGCCTTCTGCACTAATTCATCTTCTGCACTACTCTTACAAGTTTTAAAATCCAAACCAATCAAACAAAAAACAAAACGCCGGTACAAAAAGAAGTCCCGGCAAGAGATTTGCCACTTTAATTTTTGTAACACCTATAAGATTAAGACCTAAGGCGGTAATCATTACAGAACCGGCACAAATAAGTTCTGCTACTGCAAAGTCACTTAAAAATGAACCAAGTACCATAGAGAGTGCTACCAGCCCACCTTGAAAAACCAACACAAAAAGAGAAGCACACACAACGCCGAAACCTAAAGAAGCCGCTAACATACTTGATGAAATCAGGTCAAGCACCGATTTTGTATAAAGCATCTGATTATCACCCGAAATGCCTGCATTCATAGAACCGACAATTGTCATAGCACCAACACAGAAAAGAAGTGACGCAGTAACAAAGCCTTGCGAAAAAGTATTTTCAACTGATTTACTTTTCTTTGCTAATTTATAACCGAGATTTTCAAGCCTTTTGTCAATATCAATAAGAGTACCTACAATTGTTCCGAAAACGAGAGATAAAATCATTACCAGTTGATTTTGACCTTTCATAACACCTGTAACGCCAATTGCTATTGTACAAAGACCAATAGCAGTCATAACTGCTTTATTTAATTTTTCGGGAATTCCTTTTTTTAAAAGAAGCCCTACCCCGCTACCTATAAGTACTGTAATTGTATTTACTAAAACACCACTGAAATGTGTTAATATTTCATTCACTTAAATCACTTCCAAACAAAGACCAAGGATAATTTAATTTATCAGGAAATTCTGTAAAAGTCAACACTTCATTTGTTATAGGATGAGAAAAAGTTATTGAGTGTGAAAACAAAGCAATCTCACTTTGTCTGTCTTTACTTCCGTATTTTATATCGCCGCAAAGTGGTGTTTTTCGTGATGAAAATTGCACTCTTATCTGGTGGGTTCTGCCCGTATGTAAAGTAACTTTTACAAGAGTTTTATTTTCTATATTATTTAAAACCATATATTCTAAAGAGGCTTCTTTAACACCTTTTCTCACTCTGTTTACTACATAAGAACGATTCTTAGAAGAATCTTTGAAAAGTAAATCTTTATAAACACCTTGTTTTTCTTCTATAACACCATCTGCAACCGCAAGGTATGTTTTTTTAAAAGTGTTTTCTTGTATTTGCTTTGAAATACAAGCGGCACTTTTTTTATTTTTAGAAAAAACCATAACACCACCAACATTTCTGTCAAGGCGGTGTAATAGAAAAAGATCAGTTAAACCAAATTCATTTTTCAATAAATCCAGAATTCCTTTTTCTCCACTCTGTGTTGTTTCACTTGGTACACCAACAGGCTTTACTATAACAATAACTTCGTTATCTTCAAATAAAACTTTCATTCTTCTGATATAAATTCCTTGTATTTTTCTAACGCATAAATTTCAACTGTAGCATCTAAAAGAAGTCCGTTCTCGGTATATTCTTCACTATGAATAACACCGGTTTTTCTTATTTCTGCCGCTGCACCACCCTTGCTGAATGGTAAAAGCATTTTTACTCTTTTACGTGTAGGTGGCAACGCTTTTGCGATTTTTTCCAATAACTCATCTGTACCTTTACCACTCAATGCAGAAATTCTTACAGCGTCACCGACAAGTGGAATATTGTCAGGCGATGCTATATCGCTTTTATTAAGAACTGTTATAATCGGTTTATCTTGACAACCGAGTTCCGAAAGAAGCTCGTTTGTAACCCTGTAATGCTCTGCACATTCGTCACTCGACGCATCACATACATTAAGAATTACATCCGCATCAACTGCTTCATCAAGAGTTGACTTAAACGCTTCAACCAATTTATGTGGCAATCTGCGAATAAATCCAACAGTGTCGATTAAAAGAACTGTGTTACCATCAGGTAAAGTCAAGGCTCTTGCAGTTGGGTCAAGAGTTGCAAAAAGTTTGTTTTCTGCAAGCACTCCTGCATCAGTTAACTTATTCATTAAGGTAGATTTACCCGCATTTGTGTAACCTACAAGTGCAACAGTTACTGTGCCTTCTTTTTTTCTTCTCGCTCTATAACGACTTCTTCTCTCATCAAGTTCTTTTAAATTTGCTTCAAGAGCAGAAATTTTTCTTCGTATATGTCTTCGGTCGGTTTCAAGTTTTGTTTCACCCGGACCACGTGTACCTATACCACCACCAAGTCGTGAAAGTGAAGCCCCTTTACCTGAAAGTCGCGGTAAAGTATATTTAAGTTGCGCTAATTCAACCTGCAATTTGCCTTCACCACTTAAAGCACGCATTGCAAAAATGTCGAGTATTAAAGTTGTTCTGTCAATTACTCTTACATCTGTAATATTTTCAATATTTCTTTGTTGTGATGGTGATAATTCACCATCTACAATAACTAAATCGGGCGAATTCATTTCGCAGAATTCAGAAAGTTCTTCTAACTTACCTTTACCTATATATGTTGCAGAATCAGGTGCTTCTCTTTTTTGAGTAATTTCACCTATAACTTCTGCTCCCGCGGTTTTTGCAAGTTCAGTTAATTCCAAAAGTGATGAATCAACATCAAATTCACCTGTATCAACCGAAACAAGCACTGCGGTTTCTTTTTTTTGTTCGTTTTCAAATAATTCCATATATTTCACCTATAAAAGCACTTTGCCAAAGCAAAGTGCTTTTAAATTATTCTTCTATTTTTCTTTTACGATATGTGTGTACTCCCACAACAACCATTCCCGCAACTGAACCTACACCCATTATAATAAATGGAATTTGCTCTATAAGAAGCTCCGGTTCGAGTGCATAAACCGCAAACGCAACAAGTGGTTTAAGTGCTACACGAGTTACCGCTTTAAGTGGCTCACTATTACTTATAAAATCTGCAATAGGTGGTGAAATTGTATAATATGCTTTTACAAACATTCTGCCCAAAGGATTTGTTTTTAAACATTGGTCTCTGAAATCGCAGAGAATACCAACCTCACCGGTTGCCTCTCCATAACCAGCAGTAGCAATAAAGCAGAAACTCGATACAGAAAGTGCAGACGCTGCACCATCGGCATTTATTGTTGTATCTACTGTAATTCTTAATACCTGACCATTTTCGTCAGTTGACATAACAGGACTATTTTCTACAAGACCATTTTCATCATAAGTATTAGCCTGGTCACGAGTACCTGAAGTGAAATTCACACGTTTTTGTTCAACAGAAGTTACCATATTGGGGAAATGATATGAAACTACATTGTTATAGAAAATATAGTCTGCAATTTCATCCGCTTCAGTATTATCTTCTGTATATTCATCATTTGGTTTATATTCAAAATCGTTGTCAACTGCAGCAATATTTACTTTTACACCACATTGATTTCGTATTTCATCATCACCGTTAAAATCGTAATCTTTGTAAGCCGAGAAAGTAATATAAAGCGGAACTTCTTCATTAAGACACACCGCATCAGACTTTTTCTGACCACGCTCTAACAAATAAAGATAGTAACCATCAAGTACACCATCGTCGTCCATATCGGACTTTTCAACATATATGTAAGCGTAAGAAGAATCACTGCCCGCCACCGTCGGAACAACACTTGAGTCAGGGTAAATTTCTGCTTTTGTTGCTGCACCTATGCTTATAGTGTGTTGAAGATATTCAGCAACACTTTTTACTGCTTCTTGTTTTATATAGCGTTCTTCTGTTTTGCTGAATGTACGAAGCGCGCTTTGAAAAAGATTTGCAAGGGCTACAACACCAAAACCCAGAAGTGCAATAACAATCATAAGTTCGACAAGAGTAAATCCCTTTTTATGTTTTAACATAAAGTTAAACAAAGTAAAAATCCCCCCTTTGGTGGTATTTCAGGAAATAGGAATTAGGAAATAGGAACTATATATACGCCAGTTCATTTCCCTAATTTAGTTATTAATGAATTTATCATTTTATTTATTTCCGTTATTAGCAAAAATACTGTTTGAGTTTCATTTTCTTTGAAAAAATTCAACATCACACCAATATAAATTTGCGTCTCAAGTTCATACAATGAACCACGGGATATGTCTAAAAATCTTACATAATCTATTTTTGATTTTCTTCCGTTACCTTCTGCAATATTAGAAGGAATGGATATAGCGGCTCTTCGCATTTGATCAGAAAGAGCATAGGTTTCTTCTTTAGGTAACTTTTTCACAAGCGAGTACGTTTCTTTAACTAACTCCATAGATTTTTGCCATAAAATCAAATCTTTGTATGTTGTTAAATTCCCCATTATAACACCTATTTCCTATTTCCTTCTTCCTATTTTCTATCATAATATACAATCGGCTTTCGCCGATTGTATATTATGCCTTATGTCCATCAATTGCATAAATTCTGTCTTGTAAATTTTCGTCACCGACAAAGAGGTTTGGATTAAATGGTAAGAATCCACCGCTTTCGGTTCTGTTAATATCTTCAAGTAAAGCTGCGTAAACAAAACCTTTGTGATGACTCGGATTTCCAACAGAAACACCTGCTAAATAAACGTAACCGTCAAGAATCAATGCATCTTCAAGCTGGTAAGCTGCGGCGCCACCAATTTTTACAAGTTTCCAGGTAACTGTGTTACTCAACTGGTCTGCTGATTGTTGAATTTTACCTACAACAAGGTTAAAATCACCTGTGCTTGAATGTCCGCCAACAACAATATAATCGCCATCACAACTAACTGTTGTAATTTTTTTGAAGAAATTACCTACAGGGTAACCATTTACTAAAATCTGTTCCATATAAGACGGTGCGCTTCTTGTTCCGTCATAAGGTTCGTCAGCAATATGAGTTACCATTTGCGGTACACTGTTTGTTGTAGCATTAAGGTCAGTTGTTTTTGTAGCAACTTTAGATTTATATAATCTACCTCTATTATCTGCATAATATGCGTAATAAGTTGCGACCTCGCTATTACCGCTCTTAACATATTCAATAGAAATATCTACAGCCGTAAACTGAATACTGTTACGGGTGTGAGTACCGTAATCACAACCTACCCAACTTTTATAATTCTTCCCTGGTACTACAGTACCATCAGAAAGCGATGTACCATCAAATGTAGCGTTATCTTTATAGTAAAGCAAGTTTGTAAATGCACTGTCTTTACCTAAAACCATAGCAGCGAGAACACCATCGTTATAAATGGCACCCAAACCTGTAGAAGCATCTTCAGCACCATCCAGATAAGTGTAAGCTGAACCCGCAACTGCGTAGCCTACAGAAACTGTAACACCATCTTTAGTTGCAACTTTTGTTAAGTTGTACATTTCACCAGGGAACCAGACATTATAGTAGTCATTATCTGCTACATTAAGATATGGACCTGAAACACCACTAGTGTCAGTTGAGCCATTCATAAATAAGTTTGGTACTTTATTAGCATCATCATAATGAGACAGGAAGTAGAATGGTTCACAGAATTTCAAGGACTGTTGTAAACCACCATTTGGATTTTTACCATAAACAATATTAGAGTAGAGCATTTCTCTGTTTGAAGTAAATCCC
>JAFSBS010000457.1 GCA_017437165.1 Clostridia bacterium | reverse complement strand
GGTGTGTAATAAGAATAAACTGTGTATTCTTTGTCATTCTTCTTACATACTGTGCATAGCGGACAACATTGACATCGTCAAGGGCTGCCTCAACTTCGTCAAAAATTACGAATGGTGCAGGTGTAACTTTAAGAATTGCAAAGAGTAGTGCAATTGCTGAAAGTCCCTTTTCACCACCTGAAAGCAAGTTGATGTTTTGAACATTTTTGCCCGGTGGCTGAACTTTAATTTCAATATCGCATTCAAGAACATTCATTTCGTCTTCAAGAATAAGTTCTGCTTTACCGCCACCAAACAACTCTGCAAATGTTTCAGAAAATGCCACATTGATTTTTTGGAACTGTTCACGGAACTGAACACTCATATTTGTTGTAAGTTCGTCAATAAGTTTAATAAGTTCTGCTTTTGACTTTTCAACATCGCCAATCTGCTCTGACATAAATTCGTATCTCTCAGATACTTCCTTGTACTCGTCAATGGCAGAAACATTAACTGAACCAAGTCCGCGGATTTCGTTCTTGAGTGCTGAAAGTCGATTTCTTGCTTCGCCAATGTTTTCAATAACGATTTCAAGAGCAATTGCCTCACGACGAGTAAGTTGATATTCGTCATAAAGTTTAGAGTTGTATTCTTCAAACTCGTTAAGCATTGATGCCTTGCGTTCTTCGAGTCGTGCAAGTTCACCGCTTACACGCTCACGCTCTGAACTCTTTTCTTTTTCAAGATTACGAAGGTCTGTATTTTCTTTTTCAAGATTTGCACGAGTGTCAAGCAAATCGTCAACATCAGTTTTTGCATAATCACATTTCTGACGAAGTTCTTCAGCAGATGCTCGTAAACTTTCAATATCTTTTGTAAGCCAAATGTTTTTATTCTTGAACGCTTCGATTTCTGCATCAAGTTCTTCAAGACGATTACTGTGTGAGCCTTTAAGAATGTTAAGTCGGCGAATATTATCATCAGCAGACTGCATATCCTTTTCAAAACCTAACATTTCAAGACGGATTTGCTCTGCTTTTTGTGAAAGTTCTTCACGAACAACTGCAAGGCTTTCACGGTCGCCACTTACTGCTTCAAGGCTCTTTTCTTTCTCTGCAATTTCATTATTAAGTTTTTCAACTGTCTCGCGAGCGGTAATACTATCTGCGTTGATTTTTTCAATGCGTTCGTTAAGTATTCTCTCTTCTTCTATAAGTTCTTTCACGCCACCTGATGAAGATTCATACTCACTTTCTGCAAGTTTATATTCACCTTCAAGACGGATTTTTTCTTCGTTAGCAGAAAGAATATCGCCCTCAATACCATTAAGGTCGGCAATAGCAGATGATAAATCTTCTGCAAGCATTTTTTCTTGTATTGCAAGGTTATTCTTCTTATCTTCAAGGTCTATGACAGATGCACGGAGTTTGTCAATCTCGTTACTACGAGAAAGCATACCAACGCCCTGTGCTTTGCTACCACCTGTCATTGAACCGCCTGCGTTAATAACCTGACCGTCTAAAGTTACAATCTTGAAACGGTTTTTGTATTTCTTTGCAATGGTGATTGCAGAGTCCATATCTTCACATACAACTGTTTTGCCGAGAAGATTTTCGATAATATCTTTGTATTTTTTATCAGTTGTAACAAGGTCAGAAGCGATACTTACAAAACCGAAACAATCGTCTAAATCTTTTTCGTCAAGACTGCGTGGTTT
>JAFSBS010000456.1 GCA_017437165.1 Clostridia bacterium | reverse complement strand
TACTACAGTTAAGTTCTTCCCTGCAAATATTTACGGTGGTTTAAAAGCATTAAAGGCTCTTTCAGGTCCATTCCCACAGGTTAAGTTTATTCCAACCGGTGGCGTTGACAGAAATAACATAGATGAATTTCTTGCGTTTGACAAAGTTGCTGCTATTGGCGGTAGTTTCTTCGTAAAAGAAGCACTTGAAAAAATGGAGGGCTAAAAATGAAAAGAGTTGTTACATTCGGTGAATTGATGTTAAGACTTGCACCAATGGGTTATTACAGATTTTTCCAGAATGACCAGATGCAGGCTACATTCGGCGGTGGCGAAGCAAATGTTGCGGTGTCACTTGTAAACTATGGTTTAGATAGTGTATTTGTTACAAAATTACCGACACACGCTATTGGTCAGGGTGCTGTAAACTCACTCAGAGCATTTGGCGTTGATACTACAAAAATTGTTCGCGGTGGCGACAGAGTTGGTATTTACTTCCTTGAAAAAGGTGCTTCACAACGCGGTTCTGTTTGTATTTATGACAGAGCGCATTCTGCAATTATGGAAGCGGATAAAAGTGAATTTGATTGGGATTCAATCTTCGAGGGTGCAGATTGGTTCCATTTTACAGGCATTACACCGGCATTAGGTGCTAATGTTACAGAAATCTGTCTTGAAGCTTGTAAGGCTGCAAAGGCAAGAGGCGTTAAAATTTCTTGTGACTTAAACTATAGAGGCAAACTCTGGACAAGAGAAGAAGCAAGAAAAGCAATGACTGAACTTTGCCAGTATGTTGATGTTTGTATTTCTAACGAAGAAGATGCAAAAGACGTTTTCGGAATTGAAGCAGAGGATACAGATATTTACGGTGGTAAATTAAACCACGAGGGTTATAAATCAGTTGCTAAGCAATTAGCAGATAAATTCGGATTTGAAAAGGTAGCAATTACATTGCGTTCATCAATTTCTGCTTCAGATAATGACTGGGCAGGTATGCTCTATGATGGTGAAAACTATTGCTTCTCAAAATCATATCATCTTCATATTACAGACCGTGTTGGTGGCGGTGACTCATTCGGTGGCGGTCTTATTTACTCATTGTTAACAGGTAAATCAACACAAGACGCTATTGAGTTCGCAGTTGCGGCATCTGCATTAAAGCACTCAATTGAAGGCGACTATAACAGAGTTTCAGTTGCAGAGGTTGAGAAATTAGCTGGTGGCGACGCAAGCGGTAGAGTTCAGAGATAATCAGGGACTAGGAATTAGAAAACAGGAAACAGAGAAAATCAACTCCGTTTCCTGTTTTTATTTTAACTGATTCATAACCCCTGGATCCTTCAGAGCAAAATAATTTTTTGTGTAATATGTAGAAATTTTCAAGAAAATATTTACATATAAAAATGTAAGTAGTAAAATGTAGGGTGGCAATTTTCCTAAAATATAATTTGGAGATGAAAGTATGAAACATACTACCAGGCGCATTTTAAGTTTAGTACTTGTATTGTGTACTATGCTTACAATGTTTACATCTGTTCTGACAGGTTGTAAAAAGAATGAAACTGTTCCGCCAGTTGACGAAACAGAAAACATTCAGACCAATACTGATAAAACAGATGACAAAAATGATGAGTCAGACAAAAAAGATGACAAGGACGAAAAGGATGATTTTTCTGACGGTGATTTGTGGATTGAAAACATCTGGAATTCAGATGATAAAAAACCTACCAATTCACCAATAAACAAACCATCAAATGGTGGTTCAAATGGGGGATCAGGCAACGGTTCTTCGGGTGGTGATAATACTGATGTAAAAGTTTACCGCAAAGTTACTTTTGCTTACCCTGACAATATGTCAGAAGAAGACAAAAAGGCAACAAAACTTCCTGAAGAACAACTTGTTGATTCAGGTGAGTTGGTTTACTCAATGCCACTCCCTACACGAGAGGGTTACGTTTTTGCAGGTTGGTATTATGACAGTGACCTTGCCCTTCTTGCAGGTACTGATGATGTAATTAATAAAAATATTACACTTTATCCTAAAATGGTAAAGAGCACAGACCCTACTGCAAAAGAGGGGAGTCTTAACTATGTTTCTGCTCTGGATGCAGAAACATCACATAAAATTACAGTTAAAGCACCAACTCTGGAAGCAGTAAAAAATGGTCTTTTATTAACTCTGGTTTCAGATGGTAATGCTTCAGTTCCGTTTACTGTTGATGATAACGGTGATGGTACATATACAGTTTTACCAAATGGCGGATTAAAAGCGGGTAAAACTTATCAGCTTTCTGCTATTGACCGTGAACAGACTGTTTCACAAGATGGTGTTATGCCTGCAGATGATGATTATGTGTTATTTATTTATGATGGCGAAGTTCAGAAGAAAGAAATTCGTTTTTATAATATTTTTACAACACGTGAAGAGGAAAGTAATCTTAAAATAGACGATGATGTTAAATTCATAAAAACAGATAAAATTTCTGGTTTTGATATGGAAGAAGCAACAGGTCTTTATACAATTTCACTTTCAAAAACTGATGGCAGTATCGCTATGAAAGATAATTCCGCTACAGGTGTATTTACATACAGCGGTAACGATATTTCAGTAGGCGATGTAATTGCTTTACATGATGGTAAAATTGATACTGAAGAAAATACAGTAGTTGACGGTGACGTTGCTTATGTAGAAATCACTTCAGTTGAGGGGAATAAGTATTTTTATAAATCTGCAAAAGCAGAAGATGTTGTTTTCTTACCTGATGTTTTACCGGTTCCGAAACACGCGGATAAAGACGACAGTGAAAATACATTAACATTGGATAACGATGTTCTTGATTTTACATATTTTGAAAATCAGGAAGTTTTAAATGGCGATACAAAAGCTAACGTTGGTGATTTTATTGCACTTTATGAGGGTGTTCTTGGTGAAACAGAAACTGCTGATTACTATGAAATTACTGGTGTAAAAAAAGGTGCTGAAACTACAGTTGTTACAGTAAAACCTGTTACTGTAGATGAACTCAAAAACGCTCTTTCAACATACGAAACAAATGGTGTTGATATGCAACTTCCGGAAAGTGAAGTTGAAGCACTCGAAGAAAAAATCGTAGAACAGGCAGAAGACAGCGGCTTTGCCGAAAAAACTGCACAATATATTTTACAGAACAAACTCGGTACTGATGAAGAAGTTGTTTTTGGTAAAAAATATCATTTAAGTCCAGACCAGATGCAACTCTTTGGTATGGACGTTGAAGCAGGTAATCTTTCTTATATGGTAAGGCTTGACCCGCCTGAAATAAGAGCAGATATAACTACGAAACTCAAGAAAGTAACTCAGTTAAATAAAGGTACCGGCTTAAGAGTTGCTTTTGGTGTTACAATCCCTGTAGGTATTGAGGTTGTTGAAAATGGTTACAGAGTTATAGAAAGTTTTTATCTCGACCTTTATGTAACTTTTGAACAAGAGGTTAAATTCAACACTAGATTCTCTGCTGATGTTCAGTGGGATAACTGGGCATATATTATATGGTGGATTGATGAAGTTGTTGTAAACGCTGGTTTTGATATGGGTGTTTACACAGGTGTTGGTGCAGTAGCATCAGTTTACACAGAAAAATATCACCAGAAATCATACTTCTGGAATGAACTTGTTGAAAAGAAAGATGGTACTTTCTCATCTGCAAGTAATATTGCAACCAAGCTTAATAATATGCTTAAGGACGGAAACGTTTCGTTCTTTAACGTTGATGAAGAAAATTCTCTTATAAATGAGTATTCCAAAATGCTCGAAAGAGAAATTGACTATGTTGATATCTTAGCAATACGTTTGTATCACAACAAAGGTTATGTTGACCCTAAAACACATATTGTAAACTATGTTTTAGATGTTGAACTTGTGTTTGGCGCTAAACTTAATATAACAATGGGTGTTTCTTTTGAAGCATTAAGTGTAAAGCAATACAACTTTACACTCAATATGTTCGATGCAAAGGGCTCTGCAAGCGTTGTAGATAAGCAAACCCCATACACTAATTTCAACTTCTTTATTATGGGTAACTTAGGACTTCGTGCAGGTATCAGAGTAACGTTCTCAATAGGACTTATAAGTGTTAAGCTCGATAACCTTGGTGCTATGATAGAGGTTGGTGTTTACTTAGACCTTTACGGCTTCTTCTATTTCCATTACGATTGGAATGGAGAGACCAATAAGCACAACGTTCAATCAGGCGGTGCCTTATATGCAGCAATAGGTCTTTACGTAGACTTAGACTTATTCGGCGGTGTTCTGCTTGATTTAGCATCCTTCAGATTCCATCTTTACGAGGGCGAGCTGGAGCTGTGGAATTCAGGTAATGCAGATAATATAGTGTCCGTGGTAGATCCTGAGTTTTCACAAACTATTTACAATACAAAAACCGTCACCATATCTCCTTATAACCTCAGACTGCGCAAGGTGAACGTTCTTACGGGTAAAACAGAGGACGTTATTAAGGGATTGGAAAATTTTGCAGTTTACTTGACTAACCCTAAATTCTCTTACGATAAAAGCACAGGCTCAATTACGGTAAATCCCGAGGATAGTGATATTGAGTTAAGCACACAGGCAAGATTTACTTATACGGGCAAAACCGCTTCGTTTACAAAAGAGCCTTTAACAGTTATTTTTAATTTAACCTGGAAAAAGACAAAGCCATCAATGCAGGTAGAATATTATGAACCGTTTACCATAATATACAAAGACGGTGAAAAATTCGGCTCTCCTGATGATAGCAGAACAAGATGGTTTATAGAGGACTCAAAGCTTCCTGCACTTGAAAATTATGATGACCAAAAGCCGGGCTACGATTTCTTCGGCTGGCAAATAAGCTGTGCTGCTCTTCCTGAATATGACGGCAAAATGCTTCACGAGGTTAATTGCCTTGAGGGTGTAAAAATGCCGGATGTGCCAATCGGATTAACTCCGATATACGTTGAAAGAACAGACACACCTTTCACCATTACTCATTTAGTTGCGTCAGTAGATGACCCATCAGTTTATGAGGTTTATGAAGAGGTGAAGAAAACAGGTAAAACCGGTGACAGAATCGGACTTGAAGAGGTGTTGTCTAAGGAAGGCTTTACACACGATATTTCAAAATTCCCTGTTAACTTTACAGCAGAAATTGCTGATGGTATTATGTATACCGATTACGGCACTTATATTGCCGGTGACGGAAGCACAAATCTTTGCATTTATTACAACCGTGATGAATACAGAGTAACCTTCTATGCAAACAATCCTGATTATGAGTATTTCGGAGAAGACGAGATATCAGAAACCAAGCTGCTTAGATTCGGTCAGGAATTACAAGTGCCTGATTACGCAGAGGTTGAAATTCCGGGCTACACGTTTAAGGGCTGGTCTTTAACAAAGGATGGCTCCTCAGGCATTATAGAATTACCGGAGACTATTTCTGTATCTGAGAATAAGTCAGTAGAGTATTACGCAATCTGGGAAGCAGACGAGGTTGAATTTGAAGTTAATTACTTTATTCAGAATTCGGACGGAACGTTCAGTAAGGAGCCTTCATACACTGAAGTTCATACTGCTCCTGCAGGTACAAAAATTGACTACAGCATATTAGCGCCGCAGGATGAAAGCTTGTTTGAAAGCACGTGGTATTCACATTGCTCTGCTGCTGCAGTTGTAAATGATGAGCCTGTTAAATATGAAAAAGCTCATATAGATGCATTAGATTATATAAGCCTTTCTGTATATTACAAACGTAATTACAAGCAGGTATGGTGGAATAATACCGAGCTCGATTATCACTATCAGGGTGAAGAATTTACAATTCCGGCTGAGTCAGATAGCGAGGAGTTCAAAAAAGCAGGTTACACGTTAATCGGCTGGAAATCTCTTGGCTACGGTGATGAAAAAGTTTATTTACCTGGTGAAAAATATACAATGGGTGAGTTTATGCTTTACTTCAGCGCAGTTTATGAAGCAAATGATGATACACCTTATATTGTAAATCATATCCGTGAAGATGTAGGCGGTAGCTTTACTTCTAGTGAATGTGAAACAGAAACTGAAAAACTTACAGGTACTACTGATTCTAAAGTAAAACCTGAAGTAAAAACTTATAAAGGTTACACATCACCTGCAAAACAGGAAGTAACAATTGCCGGTGACGGTACAACAGTTGTAAATTATCATTATTACAGAAACGAACACTATATAAAATTTGAATTGGATGGCGGTATTCTTCGTGGTACTTACACACCAAGTTATAAATACGGTGTTCCGTTCTATGTGTTTGAATATGAAGATGGTTTCTCACTCACAAAGACAGGTTATGTTTTAAAAGGTTTCTACTTAAAAGGCGATGAAACAAAAACTTTAATAGATACCGATTATTATATTTCAGGTGATGAAATTTACTCAGATGAAGATATTGTTTTAGTTGCTCTCTGGGAAGCAAAATCATACAATTATAAAACTGAGTATTATCTTGAGCAATTAGATGGTACTTATGTACTCACTCAGACCGAAACAGGTAAATCACCATTCGGTTCAACAGTAAATGCTGATGAAATTTCATTTACGGGCTTTACGGTCAATAAAAATGTAAGCGGTTCTGTAAGCAGTGGTGTAATTACTTCAGATGATGCTCTTACATTAAAACTTTACTACACAAGAAATACTTACGATGCAAAATGGATGAGTTACGATGGTTCAACAGTTCTTGCTACTACAAAGGTTAAATTCGGTGATACAATTAAAGCACCTGCTACCTTTAATGCTGATAATACCCGCCCTGGTTATGCATTGACAGGTTGGCTTGATGTTGAGTATGGTAAGATGTCAGCAGACGGTGCAACACTCTATGCAAAAACAAGTGGTGTATGGACTGCGGCAAACTACACAGTAGCATTTAATGGTAACGGTGCAACAAGTGGTACAATGCAGAGTCTCTCACTTACTTACGGACAGAGTAAAGCACTCACATCAAACGAATTTAAAAAGACTGGTTATGTTTTCAACGGTTGGAATACAAAAGCAGATGGCACAGGTACAAAATATTCTGACCAGGAAACAGTTCTGAATCTTGCAACATCCGGTACAGTTACACTTTATGCGCAGTGGATTGCAGGTAACAGTACTGCTTATAAGGTTGAACATTACTTTGAAGATTTAACTGGTAAATTTGTTATTGATAATTCAAAAACACAGAACTTTACAGGTGTTACAAATTCAACAGTAAATGCTTCTGAAATAACAGTTGACGGATTTACATTTGACAGTAACAATGCACTTAATGTCAAGTCTGCAACAGTAAATGCAGACGGCAGTACTGTATTAAAACTTTACTACACAAGAAACAGCTATGACCTTGTATTCGATTTCAATAACTCAACTATTAAAACTATGGTTGATATAAAAAAGATTAATGAGGAAACAGGCGAAGAACGTGTTGTAGGTAAAGAGGTTGGTAACTTCTCATTCCCTGATATTACAGTTTCTGTGAAATACGGTCAGACATTTGCCGACGCAGTCAAAAATGTAACGATTCCGGAAGCTGCTGGTTATACATTTGAAAATTGGACACTTGAAAATGCGTCCTATGACGAATCAACAACCATGCCGATTGGCGGCTTGACGCTTTACGCAAACTGGAAGCCGATTGAAATTACCATTACGTTCTACTGTGGTAATAAGTATAGCGGCTATAGCGGTGCAACAGGTACTACTGTAACAAAGACTTATAATTACGGTGATGAAATAAGCTTACCAGAACTTGATTTTGCTTATGAAGACCGCGTAATTACAGGTTGGGTATTTAATGACTGCTCAGGTGGCCCTGGTAACTATCCTATTCATTGTGAATGGCCGTTACAGTTAGTTTACGGTAGATATGCAGAGGGTAGTGGCTTCATTGATAAAAATAAAACTTCATTAGACATGTCACCATACTGGAGCAAAAATTACACAGAAATTACTTTCCACGGTAACGGTGGTACAGGTTCAATGGAAAAACAACTTATTGACCCTAATGCAGGTGGTATGCCAATATTCAAAAATAAATTTGTCCGTGACGGATATGAATTTATAGGATGGAATACTGAACAGGATGGTTCAGGCGAGATGTATGACATTGATGGTTCTTACTATCCTGAAAATGTATATGGCAAGAGTGAAGTAATTCTTTACGCACAGTGGGAAAAAGTTTCTGCTGAATAAAACAATTTCATCCCATACAAGTTACTGACTTGTATGGGATGATTTTTTAATAATGCAACATTTTATAAAAGTAAGGGTAAGCACTGAAGAACTGATTTAAAGTTGTTCTTGTGGATGAACCGGGGTCGTTAATATAAAATGATGATGTTGTAAGTGTATTTGTTGCTTTAACACCGGTTACAACAACATAGTGCTGACCACCGTTTGATTTTTTTGCACCTACGATAACAGGCTTACCTTGTTCTAAAAGATTATAAATTTTTGTAAGGTACCCTGATGAAGATGTGATTTGTGTGTAATTACTCGGCCAGTAAACCGCACCACCCGAAGTGTATGAAAGTTTTTTCATCATATTATGCGGGTAAATTGTTGTGTTTGTTCTCTTGCTTTCAAGCATTGCAATTGCAGTTGTAGCACAACCAATTTTACCTATTGTCTGACCCGATGAACCAATAATTACATTTGCCCAACGGGAGTCTGTTTGTTTAAAGTTTGGTACACCTGAAAGTCTTATCGCTTTATAACTTGTATTTGTATTATTCTGAGTTGCTGTTGTTAAATAAGCACTGCTTACATAACCTGTTTTATTACCGTTATAAAGAATTTTTGACCAACCGTTTGAGGTTGAAATTACAGGCACTTTTGTACCACTGCTGAGCTTTGTAAGAACAGTACCACTTGTTGAAGCTCTATTTCTTACATTAAGATTACCACTTGTTGTTTTAACTGTTTTAACAACCTTTGAAGTAACTGTAATATAATCTGCACTGCAGTAACCATAACTAGAAGTGCTGTATCTTACATACCAGAAATTTCCACTTTTATTTATAAGTGTGACTTGCGAATTTCTTTTTAAGGTTGTAATTATAGCTGAAGAAGTTGAAGCACTTTTTCGCACATTAAGTGAGGTACTGGCCGTTGTGACTTTACCTGCGCCGTAAACTGTACTACTTGCTTCTGCGGTTAAATTAAAATTTTGAAATAATGAAAAAGTTAAAATTAAAGTTAAAATAAAACTACACGTTCGTTTCATAAAAATAACACCTCGTATTTACTATTTTTGCATTTTCTTTTGACAAATGTCTTTCTAATAGTAACATACGGGGTGTTTAATTTCATTACACAAATATTGGAAATAGGGACTGGGGACAAGGGGTTAGTTTTCGTTTTTCTTGCTTAGTTCTATGAATTCGCCGGCGATGAATTTTAAATCGTCAAATGATTCAATAGAACTCATTTTTGCTCGGTATTCAGCGGCACCACGTAAACCCTTAGTGTACCAAGCGGCGTGCTTTCTCGCTTCTCTTATACCGATTCTTTCACCTTTGTAAAGACAAAGTTTTTCAATATGTTTTAACATAATAAGCATTCTTTCAATAACCGGTGGTTCAGGTAAAATTCTTTCGTGTTCTAAATAAGCGTTAATTTGTTGGAATACCCACGGTCTGCCTAAAGCACCACGTCCTACCATAACTAAATCACAACCGGTTTCTTCAAGCAGTTTAGCGGCAGTTTTTCCATCAATAATATCACCATTACCAATAACGGGTACTTTAACCGCCTTTTTAACATCTCTTATAATATCAATGTTAACAGGAGGGGAATACATCTGCACCTTTGTTCTTCCGTGAACTGTTATAGCAGAAGCACCTGCCTGTTCGCATCTTTTTGCAAGTTCTACTGCGTTTATTGTGTTATCATCCCAACCTGAACGCATTTTAACTGTTACCGGTACAGTAGAGGTTTTTACAACTTCTTTAACTATTTGCTCTGCTAATTCAGGGCTTTTCATAAGTAATGCACCGCCGCCTGATGCCGCTACTTTAGGTGCAGGGCAACCCATATTTATGTCAATAAATTGTGGTGAAAACTCCAAAGCCTTTTCTGTTGCAATTGCCATTGTTTTCGGGTCGTTACCGAAAATCTGCGCACCACAAGGGCGTTCGGGTTCAGTTATAGTAAGTAATTCTTTACTCTTTTTATCGTTAAGACTTAACCCTTTGGCACTTACCATTTCTGTAACAGTGTAACAAGCACCGTAATTTATACACAATTCACGAAATGCTCTGTCTGCAACACCTGCCATAGGTGCTAAAGCAACTTTTCCGTTATAATATAAAAAATCCATATTTTTGTATCACTCCGAAAATAGTATAACATATTAACCATACTTCTTCAAGAATTTTTGTTGACTATGACAAAAATTCAGATATACTAAAAATAAATAGAATTTTACGTCAAGTAATGGCAATGTAAAGACACTAATATACAGAAGTAATGGAAAAGTGGGTGAATAAGTGGTAT
>JAFSBS010000455.1 GCA_017437165.1 Clostridia bacterium | reverse complement strand
GTATTTCCACAGGGTATTGGTGTTGTTCCGTGGATGGTACCTGGTGGTGAGGAAATTGCGATTGCATCATCAGAACTTATGAAAAAATTTGACGCGATTCTTTGGGCACACCATGGTGTATTCTGTTCTGGTGTTGATTTTGATTTAACCTTTGGTCTTATGGATACAATAGAAAAAGCTGCTGAAATTCTTATTAAAGTCAAATCTATGGCGGGCATAAAGCAGTCTATTTCAGATAGTGACTTCAAGAGTCTTGCTAAGGCTTTCAAGGTTAATATAAACGAAGAATTTTTAAACTGATATAAAATTTATTGAAAAAGATTGTAATTTTTATTGAAAATGTAAAAATACTGTGTTATAATAACTAAGATAATATAGTATTTAAATTAGATAGGGGATAAAGTTATGGCTAACTGTCCTAAATGTGGTTATAAACTTAAATTTACAGATTTCAGACCGGAGTGTCCCGGTTGTGGCGTAAACCTTATGTATTATAACCATCAGGAAAGACTCGCAGAAGATGCTGATAAGGCAGAAGCAGAGCACGTACAGATGCAACCGAAAATCGACAGAATTAAGTTTGCATTTATCGGTACAAAACTTTCAATAGTTCGTTTAGTACTTCTCTTCCTTCCGATTGGTATGCTCTTCTTACCACTTGTTCACGTTGAAGCAAGTTTACCATTTAAAGATATTGATATGAATGTTTCAATTCTCAACGTTGTTATGGATGTTGTTATGAAACTCAACTTTGAGGTACTTATAGATATGATTACCGGTTCAGATGTTACAAGGGTTGCATTCATATTCTATGTTCTTTCAATTGTTTACATATTCTTGGCAGCAGTAATCGCAATAGCAAGAATTCCTGTTGTTGCAACATCTTGTTCAATTAAGTCAAATGGTGGCGACAGAAATATTACACTTTCAACATTAGGTATTATCTTTACTGTTATCAGTATGGTTTCATTTGTGATTTTCACAACTCAGATGTCAGGTGCTTTTGGTGAGATGTATCACGGTTCACTTTCGTTTGGTGGATTCCTTGTTATTTTAGGTTTCGTAGCAGGTATTGTAGTTGATGCTTTAATCAAAAAGGCAGATGCTCCTGTTAAGTATAAAGATATTTCAGAATTCGTTGAAAGAGTTGAAGCAAGAAAACTCGAGAAAGAAACTGCTTTAGAAGAAGCAAGAAGAATTGTTGAAGAATACGAAAACGCGAAAGCGTAATTAAAAAAATCCGTTGCGAAAGCAACGGATTTTTTAGTGGACAAGAGAGGAATACTTGTAACTTGCATACTTGCAACTGAATGAAAAAGCTCCCGATTTCTCGGGAGCTTTTTTTATTCTTCAGCATCTAAATCTAAAACTTCATCTTCTCTGAATAAATCTACATATTCTTCTTCAGGTTCAGGGAGGTCGTTATATGCATTAAAAGCATTTGCTATCATATTATAGTTTTTAATGATAATAAAACTTGAAATCGGAATACCGGCACCGAGAGCGATAAGACCTAACGTGCTGAAAAGAGCGATTTCTGTTCCGCCTTCAGGAATCATAAGTTCATATCGTTCTGCATTAACCTTAAGTCTTTCAGCAAGTTTTACTTTCCATATAATTCCGTAAATACCAAATGTAATGACACTTAAGAAGAATGCAAAACCATATTTCATAGTTTTCTTGCCGTCGCCTTCACAAAGAGCATTAACATTTCTACCTAACTTATGCCAGAAAACAATTGCATAAATACCGAGTGTAATAATTGATAATAAAAAGAACTTAAATACACTTTTTTTAGGAATTCTTGCGTCCATAATAAAACCCCTTTTAAATACATTTTACAATATTTAGTAACTGAAAACCATTATATATCATTATTTTAAAAAAATCAAGGTGTATTGAAATTATCGTTAATTTATTTATTACAATTTTGTAACAAACGATAAAAATTTATTGACAAACGATAAAATTGTGACTATAGTGTAATTATTCCAGATGATAAGGAGAATCTTAATGAATAAAAAGCGTAAAAAAGTATTAGCTGTTTTTCTTATAATAGTTGTTTTTTTGGGGATTTGGACTATTATTTTTAAAGCAAAATATGAGAATATTAAAAACAGCTATGTTTCAGAAACAGGTGTTTATACACCGAGTGGTATCCCAGACGAATATCATAATGAATTGAGTATAGATACATTTGAGTATTGGGTTTATGAACTTAATAAATCAGAATAAAAAGAAATTGAAGAAGATTTAAAATCTGGATGTTGGCTTCCTGGAAGTTACAGTATTTTATGGAAGTTTGGGGTTGAACAGGAACCCGAAGAAGAAAGCGAGTGCTATACCTGTTGTTACGATGTTCGTAACGAATGTTTTGTAAAAGTCATAGATACCGAAAATTACCCGAGTCCATGTATTATTTATTTTTATGATATGGTAACACATTATTATTACTGTATAGATTGGAGTATGTAAAATGGGAAAAGTTTTTAGAAATAAAATAGTCGAAAAATTATTTATAGCAATACTCGTAATAATTACTGTGGTTAGTGGATTAAATTTAGTTTTCAGGGTTTGTGTCGGGCGATTAGATGAAAGTGATGTTTCAGAATATTGTATTTATACACCAACAGGAGTACCAAGGGAATATAAGCAGAGATTTATAGGTATAGATAGTTACGCGCATTGGATTTTTAAACTTAACGAAGAAGAACAACTTCTTGTTACAGAAGATATAAAAAGCGGTAAATGGGTTGAAGCTACAGAAGAAGATATATATTATATAAAAGAGTATTCAACCGGTTTTCTTCCGTTTAATATTGATTTTCAGAATTGTTATGTTGTTTATTATAATTGTAATGATGAAAAAATTTATAATGATTACAAATTGATTTTTGGTCCGGATGATTATTCAACTCAGACAACAATTCATATTTATGATACTAAGACACATTTATACTATTGTGTTTATTGGACAATTTAAAAAAATATCGTTTTAGCGCAATTTCTTCTTGCTAAAACGATATTTTTTATTGACAATTTCTTACTTATATGGGATAATTAGTAGAATTTAATTTATTATAATTATAAGGAGGAGTTTCTTTTGAAAAAAGAACTCGCAAAACAATACGACCCGAAAAATGTTGAGGATCGTATTTATAAAACTTGGCTTGATGGTAAATACTTTCACGCAAAACGCGAGGAAGGTAAAGAAACTTATACAATAGTTATTCCACCACCGAACATTACAGGTCAACTTCATATGGGCCATGCTCTCGACAATACTTTGCAAGATATTCTTATCCGTTGGAAGAGAATGTCTGGCTACGATACATTATGGCTTCCCGGTACTGACCACGCTTCAATTGCAACAGAGGCAAAAATTGTTGAAGCAATGCGTAAAGAGGGTATCACAAAAGAAGACCTTGGCAGAGAAAAGTTCCTTGAAAGAGCTTGGGACTGGAAAGCACAATACGGTGGCAGAATTGTTGAACAGTTAAAGAAAATGGGTTCTTCTTGTGACTGGGACAGAGAACGCTTCACACTTGATGAAGGTTGTAACAAAGCGGTTAACGAGGTTTTCTGCCGTCTTTACGAGAAAGACCTTATCTATCGCGGTAATCGTATGGTTAACTGGTGCCCTTGCTGTAATACATCAATTTCTGACGCAGAAGTTGAGTATGAAGAAAAAGATGGTAACTTCTGGCACCTTTTATATACAGTTAAAGAAACAGGCGAAAAGTTAGAACTTGCAACAACACGTCCTGAAACAATGCTTGGTGATACTGCGGTAGCAATAAATGCAGCAGATGAACGCTATAAGCATCTTCACGGTTGCCATGTAATTCTTCCATTGTTAAATAAAGAAATTCCTATTGTTTGCGATGAACACGCAGATATGACAAAGGGTACAGGTGTAGTTAAAATTACTCCTGCTCACGACCCTAATGACTTTGAAGTTGGTAAACGCAACAACTTACCTGTAGTTCGTACATTCACATACGACGGTCATCTCACAGGTGCCGAAGACAAGCGTATTGCAGATGAACTTATTAAAAGTGGTAAAGCGGCAGCAGATGAACCGGAGGTTCTTGACTGTGGCAAATACGCAGGTATGACAACCTTAGAAGCACGTAAAGCTATTCTTGAAGATTTAAAGGCTGGCGGCTATATTAAAGAAATTGAACCATTAAAGCACGAGGTTGGTACTTGTTACCGTTGTCACTCAACAATTGAGCCAATGGTTTCTAAACAATGGTTTGTTCGTATGGTTCCACTTGCAGAGCCTGCAATTGAATCTGTAGAAAAAGGTGAAATTACTTTCGTTCCTGAAAGATTTACCATAAACTACCTTAACTGGATGCGTGGTACTCGTGACTGGTGTATTTCCCGTCAGTTATGGTGGGGTCACAGAATTCCTGCATGGTACTGTGAAGATTGTGGAAATATGGATGTTTCAAGAGAATCTGTAGAGAAATGTTCAAAGTGTGGTAGCACAAATCTTAAACAGGATGAAGACACACTTGATACATGGTTCAGTTCTGCTCTCTGGCCATTCTCGACACTTGGTTGGCCTGAAGATACAGAAGATTTACGCCATTATTATCCAACAAATACACTCGTTACCGGTTACGATATTATCGGTTTCTGGGTTAGCCGTATGATTTTCTCTGCATTAGAATATACAGGCAAAGCACCATTTAATACTGTTCTTATTCACGGTCTTGTTCGTGATGCGCAGGGTAGAAAAATGTCAAAATCATTAGGTAATGGTATTGACCCACTTGAGATTATCGATACTTTCGGTGCAGATGCTTTGAGATTTGCCCTCGCAACAGGTAACAGCCCGGGTAACGATATGCGTTTCTCTGATGAAAAGATTGAGGCAAGTCGTAACTTTGCTAATAAGCTCTGGAACGCTAATCGTTTCATTCTTATGAATCTTGATGATGAAGAACCGGCACCATATATTCCGGAAAATCTTGCAACAGAAGATAAATGGATTTTAAGTGCATTCAATGACCTTGTAAAAACAGTTACAAACTCACTCAATAACTTTGAGTTAGGTATTGCGGTACAAAATCTTTACGACTTTATATGGGATGTATTCTGTGACTGGTATATTGAAATTGCAAAAATCCGTCTTAATGGTGAAGACCGGGAAGCTAAAAAGACAGTAAAAGCAGTTTTAGTTTATGTTATGTCAAATACACTTAAATTGCTTCATCCATTTATGCCGTTCATTACAGAAGAAATCTGGCAAGCACTTCCACACGAAGGCGAAACAATTATGCTTTCACCTTGGTGCAAATATGATGAAGCGCTTAACTTCACAGTAGAAGTTGAAGCAATGGAACGTATTATGACTGCAATTAAGGCTATTCGTAACCGCCGTGCAGAAATGAATGTTCCACCATCAAAGAAAGCAAAACTTTATATTGAGACAAAATATGCTGAAGACTTTAAAAACGGCTCTGCATTCTTCACAAGACTTGCATCTGCTTCAGAAGTTGATGTGGAAGAAAAATACGAGCAGGAAATTGAGGGCGCAGTTTCAGTTATTACAGAAGCAGCAAGAATTTATATTCCACTTAATGAACTTGTTGATTTTGAGGCTGAAAAAGCAAGACTTAATAAAGAATTAGAAGCAGTTAAAAAGGATTTAGAGTTTGTTGAAAACAAACTCAATAACCCTGGCTTTATGGCAAAAGCACCTGAAAAAGTTGTTGCAGCACAACGCGAATCACAGGAAAAGTATAAAGCAAAAATTGCTATGCTTCAGGAAAGTCTTTCTAAACTTCAATGACATTCAATAATGCATTAGAGTATATTCATTCTCTACTAAAATTTGGTATCCATCCGGGGCTTTCAAGGATGGATACCTTGTTGCAAATTTTAGGAAATCCACATAAAAATATAAAATGTGTACACGTTGCGGGTACTAATGGTAAAGGTTCAACATCTACTGCTATATCAAATATTTTAATTGAAGCCGGGTACAACGTTGGTCTTTATACATCACCTTATGTAACACATTTTTTAGAAAGAGTGCAGTATAACGGGAACCCTGTTGATGAAAACTTGTTCTCTGAATGTGTTGAAATTATAAAGCCTGAAATAGAAAAAATGTCAGTAGAGGGCTTACAAATTACAGAATTTGAGGCACTCACAGCAACAGCATTTTTGTGTTTTTCCAAACTTAATGTTGATGTACTCGTTTTAGAAGTGGGGTTGGGTGGCAGACTCGATGCTACAAATGTAATAGATACACCACTTGTAAATGTGATAACATCACTTTCTTTGGATCACACTGCTGTTTTAGGTGACAAAATAGAACAAATTGCGTATGAAAAGTGTGGTACAATTAAGTCGGGTGGTACGCTTGTTTCGGCATACAATCAACCCGAAAATGCTTTGCGAGTAATTAAGGATATTTGCAAAGAACGAAATAACATACTTATAATTCCGGAACAGAGTGAGGTTGAAGTAACTGAACAAAGCGTTTTTGGAATGCAATTCAATTATAAAAAACAAATGTACCGAACAACATTATCAGGCATACATCAGGTGCAGAATATGACTATCGTAATTGAAGCGGTAAATGTTTTAAAAGAAAAAGGCTATAATATTACAGATGTAAATATAAAGAACGGAATCATTAAAACAGTACTTCCTGCAAGGGTAGAGGTTATAAGTAAAAAACCATTGGTAATTCTTGATGGTGGTCATAATGAAGATGGTGCAAAGGCTTTTTATAATGCAGTTAAAGATTGCTTTGAAAATAACAAAAAACTCTGTGTTATTGCAGGTATGATGAATGATAAGGATGTTGAAAATTCTTTAAAACCTCTGATTTCAAAGGCGGATACATTTATAGCAGTAACACCCGAAAATCCAAGAGCAATGAAAGCGGAAAAATTAGGTGAAATTGCAAAAAAATATTGTCACAATATTATAGTTTGTGACAATGCAAATTCTGCGGTTGATACTGTTAAAAATAAGATTACAGACAATGATATGTTATTTGTAGTCGGCTCGCTTTATTTAGCGGGTGAAGTGAGAAGCAATCTTATAGAACATTTTAAAAAAGTTGACTGAATAATATATTTATGATAAAATTATTACTATTAAATTTAGCAGAAAGGGGCGTTCATAATGGTTGAATTTGATGCGTTTGCAGGAGATATTGCTCTCGGCGGTCTTCGTAATATGTTAGAGATAAAAATTCTTGTTTGTTATATGCTTTCAAGAGTTAAAGAACCAATGTCAAGAAAGCAACTCTGTGACTGTCTTCAGGAAAACGGGCTTGTTAATTTCTTCGATACCAATGCGGCAATAGACGATTTATTAAATCAGAAAATGCTCAAGGAAGAAGATTATCAGAACGAGACTTGTCTTACTACAACAGAAGAGGGTAAAGATAATGCTCAGACTCTTGAAACAACATTAGCGCCATCAATAAGAGAACGCTCTGTAAATGCTGCTTTAAAAGTTCTTGCAAGAGCAAAAGCAGAAAGAGAAGTAAAGGTAGATATAACAAAAACTGAAACAGGTGGTTACACAGTAACATTCAGAATAGATGGTCTTGGTGAAAATCTTTTAACACTTTCTCTTTATGCGGGCGATATTTTACAGGCTGAACAATTAAGGGAGAACTTCCTTAATAATCCGTCGGAGATTTACTCGAAGATTATTGATTTATTGG
>JAFSBS010000454.1 GCA_017437165.1 Clostridia bacterium | reverse complement strand
GTAAAACATTCTGGAAGTATTGTAATGATTCGTAATCTTCTAAATCGGTTTTAGAAAGAATTTTTGCAAGCCATTCAGCTTCAATAATATAAATATTATCTTCAACACGAATTTTAAAGTCACGTTTATTAGCTGTCTTATAAATATCGCTCACCGTAATTTCTTCACGCTCATAAATTTTGATAGGTGGCAAGGTAGAAAGCTTCTTCGCAATTGCATTTATCAAATCCTGTGTACCCTCTAAAATTGGAGCGCAAATTTCAAAATATTCATAACCTTTGTCTTCAATGAACTTTTTGAAATTTTCTCTTTGTTCATCACTTGCAAGGTCAATTTTATTACCTGCAACAATCTGTGGGTAATTTGCAAGGTCTTCGTTATATTTTTTTAATTCTTCATTGATTGTTTCAAAATCTGTAAATGGGTCTCTGCCTTCGCTACCTGCAACATCAACAACATGAACAAGAACGCGACACCTTTCAATATGCCTTAAAAACTCGTGACCAAGACCGATACCGTCAGATGCACCTTCAATAATACCCGGAATATCTGCAATAACAAAACTGCTTTCAGGTCCCATTCTAACAACACCGGGAACGGGAATAAGAGTAGTAAAGTGATAGTCTGCAATAATAGGTTTAGCTTCACTTACAACTGAAATAAGAGTACTCTTGCCAACATTAGGGAAACCAATAAGACCAACATCCGCTAAAAGTTTAAGTTCGAGTGTAACGTCCCATTCTTCTCCGGGCATACCATCTTTTGCAAAACGAGGTACTTGTCTTGTAGGTGTAGCAAAATGTGAGTTGCCCCAACCACCATTACCACCTTTAGCGGCAATAAAAGTTTCGTCTTTACTCATATCTGCCATGACAGCACCCGTAGATTCTTCTCTTATTACTGTTCCCCTTGGAACTTTAATTATCAGGTCCTGACCGCGTTTTCCACTACATCTGCCACCACGGCCGTTTTCGCCACTTTGTGCTTTGTATTTTCTCTTATATCGGAAGTCAGAGAGGGTAGAGAGGTTGTCATCTACCTGAAACACAATGTTACCGCCTTTACCACCATCGCCACCATCAGGGCCACCGGCGTTTACAAATTTTTCTCTATGAAAGGCAACAGCACCATTACCACCGTTACCTGCGATTATTTTAATTTTGGCTTTATCTACAAACATAGTATTTCTTCCTTTTGTTTTATAATACATACATATATCATTATACAATAATAGTATAAAAATATAAATAGTTTTTTTAAAAAAATATGAATTAAAAAGACGAAAAGTTACTGAATCGAACATTGGACGAACAAAAATGAATTATTTTTATCATAAAATTAAATATTTTAATCATTTTTTAGCGTTTTTTGAATATAAAGTACTATTTAAGGTACAAGGTTTCCAAAAAATAAAGAACATTTGTGTTGACAATTGTCGAAAAAGTGATATAATTAACTCATAAACAAATGTTCGTTAAATGTTCGTTTGATTTTCAGGAGGTATTTTTATGACAGGTACAACATTTTTAAGATTCGTTTTAGAAACACTTGCAGTTTTAGCAGTCGGTTATTGCATTTATCACGAAGATGACATTAACAGATTTGAAAGAAAAGCAATCCGTTTTTTAAAACGCGCCAAAAGAATAATTGCAGAAGAAATCCGCGAAAGTAAAAAAGAAAAAAGACAACATGTTGTTAATAATATTGTTGAATTAAAAACAAAAGATGATTCAGATGCTCACTATGAATACTTACTTAAAAATGTAGGTTGAGTAGTATAATGCAAATACCCTAACACGCTGTAAACAAAGTAACGTAAAAAGTAACGTAATGTGAATAAAAAACATTTTGTGAAAAAGAGTTGACTAACACCGGTTATAGTTATACAATAAGTGTTATAAGTAGGTGTTATAAATGACAGTCGGGATAGATACAGTTGAAATTAAGCGTATAGAAGAGTTAATAAATAAAGAACGTTTTTTAGAACGCGTGTTTTCAAATGAAGAAATTAAAGAGTTTTCCAAGAAAAATAATAAATCTGAACATATTGCTGCAGCATTCGCCGGTAAAGAAGCATTTTCAAAAGCGATTGGCACAGGTGTTTCAGGGTTTAAACTTAACGAAATTTCTTTACTTCATCTTGAAAACGGTAAGCCGTATTTAAAGTTTTCGGGGAATGCGCTGTCAATTGTTAATGATAAAAGACTTTCGTTTGATGTGAGTGTAACTCACACAGATTCACTTGCAACTGCTATTGTAATTGCTTTTTAGGTGGTGTTAAAATGGGTACAAGATTTATTCTTGATTATTCTAAAGCAAAAGATTTATTACCAAAGCGACCGGTTGACGGTAACAAAGGAACTTTTGGCAGAGTGCTTATAATTGCAGGTAGCACAAAAATGGTAGGTTGTTGTGATTTAGCAGTAAGAGGTGCGTTGAGATGCGGTGCAGGTTTGGTTACTATCGCTTTTCCGGATTCTATATATGTACCGCTTGCGTCACGACTTACAGAAAACACTTTTTTACCGCTGCCCTCAAAAAACGGCAAAATTTCTATAGAGGCACTGCCTGTAATACTCAATGAAAGCCAAAAATGTGACGCAGTTGTGTTTGGTTGCGGTGTCGGTTTAAGCAATGATATAAGAACATTGGTTTCAGAGTTAGTTCTTAAATGTAAAAAACCTTTGATTTTAGATGCGGATGGTCTCAATGCATTGGTCGAGAATATTGACATCTTAAAATATGCGAAGTGTGATATATTACTTACACCTCATCCGGGCGAAATGTCAAGGCTTATAACAAAAGATGTTTCTTTTGTTGAAAAAAACAGAGAGAAAGTTATAACTGTGTTTTCGAAGAAATATAATGTTAATGTATTATTGAAAGGTCATAACACACTTATATGTAATAGTGACGGCACACTTCTTTGTGAAAACAAATCAGGTAATACCGGGCTTGCAAAAGGTGGTTCAGGCGATTTGCTTTCAGGTATGATTGTAGGTCTTACACCTGCTTTAGGTGGTAATTTGTATCAGGCAGCGTGTCTTGGTGCTTACATTCACGGATTAACAGCAGAACTTGTAAGCAGTAGATTTACAGAATATTCAACTTTACCAAGTGATTGTGCTGATAACATTGGTTACATAATTAAGGCAATTCTTGAAAGCGAGTGATTACTTTAAAACGATTGCTACTTCTTTTTGTTTCTTTAATAAAAAGCTTCTAAATTCATTATTGTTTTCTAAATAAACCGCTATATCCTCTAACTCCTTAGCCTCTATTCTTCCGTTTTTGTTTTTATATTCT
>JAFSBS010000453.1 GCA_017437165.1 Clostridia bacterium | reverse complement strand
GAACTTTATTGTCTGTATCAATTGCTTCTAATACTTCGTAAGTTTCTTCTAAAAAATCTTCTCTTATTGATTTGTGATTTTGCTCCATATCCCACGGACAACCACCCGGTGAGCGAAGAAGTTTCACAATTTCAACGAGGTCATCAAAAGTATAATTTTCTTTGAATTCAAAATTTACTGACATATTTTTCCGTCCTTATCAAACAGATATTATTTTACCCTAAAAGTTTATATTTTTCAAGTATTTCTGCGATTTTTTCTCCTTTTGGGAGCATTAAAATATCATCTTTTACAATTGTTTTTGAAATCAATATACAAGTTGCATAAACTACAACCGCAATTATTATTGAAATGATACAACCGAGTGTATCACTATTTAATCTGCTGTCTGCACTACCGAATACAAGATAAGTAGTTATAAGTTCATTTGCACCCCATGCAGCAACACCGCAAAGCGTTGCAGCAATAAGTGGTTTTATTAAAACTGTCTTCCAATCGAGTTTGATACCGGTTTCTTTTTTAAGAACTGCGTAATCATAAAAAATGCAGAAAAGGTAGAAACAACCGGAACTGAAAACTGCACCCAGAATATTTATTTCAGGAATACCAATTAAAATATAGTTAAATGCAATTTTAAATCCACAACCGATTGCAAGAGCCTTTGCAGGTACATCTGCCCTGCCAATTGCCTGTAACATATTGGTAAGCGGAGAAGAAAGGGTATGAATACCCATCATAAGACCGTAGAGAGCGAGAATAGGGGCTGCAACAGCAATACCCGACTCATTTTCACTACCCTGATAAAAAACTGTTAAAATAGGCTTTGCAAGGGCAAAGAAACCAATACCTGCAGGTAACGCAATGAGCATACTCATTCTGAAAACAGTATTCACTGTATTTTCAACAACTTTGAACTCACGTTTTGCCATAGCGGATGAAATAACAGGTATAGCACTTACACCAAGAGTCATCATAATTGTAGGAACAAGATTTCTGAAATCAAGTGTAACATCATAAGCACCATAAAGGAATGTGTGAATATTTTCTCTTACAATCCCACCTGCGGTTATTGAGTCTCCATAAATACCCATAATTGTTTCGTAACTTTTTTCAACAACTGTTGAAAGTCTGTTTTGAATCATTATTGTATCTATAACATTAGTAATATTTATAACCACTGAACTTATTGCAGTAGGAACTGCTATTGCAATAATATCTTTTACGGTAGATTTTTTACTTTGCGGAAGCGGTGAGTTTACAAGCATTTCTTTAGTGATGCCGTCTTTTTTAAATTTATGCCTTAACATTACATAAATTGTACCGGCGACAGTACCTAAAGTGACACCGAAAACTGCAGCGGCGGCAGCAAGTGCATAAATAATACTCGCATCTGCTTCAGTTTTCACTTCAAAACCAAATACAGAACCTGTTTCTGCAACTTGTTTTGTACCATAATCAATAACCACGTAAGCGAGTGAAAGACCAAAAACAAGTTTTCCGAGTGACTCAAGCACCTGTGAAATTGCAGTTGGGAACATATTGTTGAGGCCCTCGTAATAACCACGATAAGTACTCATAACGCAACAGAAAAGTACACAAGGTGCAATACAATAAATACTGTAAAT
>JAFSBS010000452.1 GCA_017437165.1 Clostridia bacterium | reverse complement strand
TGAATTAAAAGAAGAGTATAAAAATAATCTTACCGAATACGGCGAATTCCTTCCGGAAGAATTTTTTGTAACTCATGGTAATAAATTTATTGAAGAAACAATCCGTCAGAATGACAAACAAAAAATGCGTAAACTCTTTAATACACTCAACGAGATTTACGATGATGGTACAAATGATACCCAGAGTCTTATAGGCGTTACCATTTTAGGAACAATTTTAAGTGAAAACCCAGAACTCTTACCTAATGCAGAAAGTTACTTTGGTGATGTTATGAGAGAGCCTGTAACTGAAATTATTAAATATCTTTCATCACCAAGAAGCAGAGGCGCTAAAATGAGACTTAAAAACCCACCTATTTATAAACCAAAAACAAAAAAGAAAAAAAGCTTTATGCAAGAAATGATGGGAATGTAAAAAACAAAAATCCCCCGAGCAATCAAAATTGCTCGGGGGATAAAATTTACAACCTCTTAATAAAATCCAAGAGATTTTATTAAGAGGTTTTATTTTACTTTTAATTATTCTTCGCGTTTTTTACGAGTTAATACAAATGTTGCTGCAGCTGCTACACAAACTGTTGCCGCGAGAGCAATACCTGCATCGCCTGTACCTTCAGAACCGCTTGATGAACCTGCTGAAGTTGTTGCGTTTGCAGCATTTGTTGTCTGAACTGCTGTTGTATCATCTCCGCCACCGAAAAGACCTTCAAAGAAGTCGATGATAGCGTTAAGAATATCTTCAAATGAATCAAAGTCAAGACCTAAGCCTTTAAGAATTTCAAGGAAAGCATCGCTGATGCTGAATGCACCGTCAACGAGTTGTTCAATCATATCAGTAATTTCTGCATTACCAACAAGATTTAAGATTGCATCTGCATAATCTTCAAATGTAACACCATTACCTGAAAGTAAATCTCTGATAATCTGGATAAGTGCATTTGTTGAACCTGCATCTGCAGGAGTATCCGTTGTTTCTTCTGCATTAGGATCTGTTGTAATTGGTTCCGGAAGATTTAATGTAATAATCTGAGATTCAACAAGAGTTGTTGTGATAATCTCGTTTGAATCATTACCATCTTCTGTAAGGAATTCGTTAATGTAAAGGTTAATTGTTGTAGAAGGTTGTGTTGAATCAATGATTTTGAAAGTTATGTAAACTAAATCTTTAGCAGATTTTTTTGTTACACCACTTGTTGAAATAAAACCAAATGAATATTGATATTTATTTGATTTAAGACCATGAGCCCATTCACCGCTGAAGTTTGGAATGAAATTGCCGTCAGCATCTTCAGTACCAACAGGACCTGCATTCACAACTCTGAGTTGTTCTGTATCAAAATCAACAAACATATTAAGACCTACAAGTTTTGTTATTGCAGGTGATTTAACAACCACTGTAAAAGTATCAGTTGTTACTGATGTTACCTCTAACGCTGCTTCGTCATAAGAACCTTCTAATACGCGTGTAGCAAGACCCGGTGTTGTTACTGCAAAAGCAGTTGGCATAATTCCTGCAACTAACATCAACGCAAGAAGGACTGCGAGAACTTTCTTCATTCAAAATCTTCCTTTACATAATTCTTTAATACACTAAAAGTCCAAAAATGCAACAGGGCATAGTTAGACACCTATAATTCTTGAATCATTATATTACATTTTGGTAGTGAATGTCAATAGAAAATTCACGAAATAATTTTTATTTTCAATTTATTCAAATTTAAAACAGCTCTTGAAAATCGCATAAATTGTGGTTTTTTTCGTGTTTTCGTCACATCATACAAAAAGTAGTATATTTTTTCGTTACATAAAAATTTATTATTTCAACAAATTTTCAATATCAATGAGTGTATTCAAAGCATTTTTATTGCCTTTAAAGTTTCTCAAATCACCTTTTATATAAGAAATTATGTTTTCATCTACAGAATTTTCAACAGCAACTAAACCAAAAACTCCTATAGAACACGATTTTCTTAAATCACATGGAATCATTTTAACTGTTTTACCATTTACTGAGCGTCTTGTGAATTCGCAAGAGTTTTCACAACCCTTACAAATGAATTTACTCTCAAGATATGGTAACACAATATTTTTTACAGTAGGTGTACGTGAAGTAAGAGCGCCTGTAGGACAAGTATTTACGCAAGCACCACAAGAAACGCATTTACTTTCACCGAGTGGTAAATCAAAGGCATTCATTGGTATAGTACCAAACCCTCTGCCGAAAAGACCAAGATTTTCAGTATGTGAAATCTCGTTACAAACCCGGACACAAAGACCACAAAGAATACATTTATTATTATCTCTCACTATAAACGGATGGCTTTTGTCTTTCTTATATTGTCTTGTTTTGTAACGTCCTTTCATTTCCCAACTATCATATTCTCTCATTAAGGGAAGGAGCTTACAATCGTAAACAGAAGCACAACCACATTCAAGACATCGTGAAGCTTCTTTCATTGCTTCTGCTTTTGTTAAAACAGATGCTACTTCGCTAAAATTATTTTTTCTCACATCCGCATTTTCAAGACTTACTTTAACTCGGTCAACTTTCTCTGCACCACATAATACATCTATATCAAACTCTTTATTTTCTGCATATTGTGGTAATTCAGGTGTCAGGACAATTCCGTTAAGGTAACAATCTATACTTCTTGCGGCATTTTTACCTCCTGCAATTGCTCTAACTGCAATATCAGGACCTTTGTTTATAACATCACCTGCAGCGAAAACTCCGTCAATTGATGTTATAAATGAATTTTCGTCCGCTGAAACTGTACCCTTTTTAGTTAGTTCAAGTTCTTTTACATCTTCTGAAACCACTTGTTGACCAATTGCAGAAATAATGGTGTCACAATAAAGAATTTCTGTTTCACCATCTATTGCAACCGGACTTCTTCTGCCACTGCTGTCAGGCTCGCCGAGTTCCATTTTCTGAAGATTTATACCTTTTACTTTACCATTTTCTGTTACAACATTAAGTGGTGCAACAAGGAATTTAAAATTAACGCCTTCTTCTTTTGCATCTTTAATTTCATCTTTTTCCGCAGGCATTTCACTTTCGGTTCTTCTGTAAATAAGAGTAACGCTTTCCGCACCAAGACGAACTGCAGTTCTTACTGCATCTATTGCAGTATTGCCACCGCCGACTACTGCTACTTTTTTACCCAAATCAACATTTTCGCCATTTGCAACTTTGTAGAGCATATCTATACCACCGATAACTCCACTTGCATTATCACCATCACAACGGAGTGAACTGCTTTTCCATGCACCGGTTGCAACAAATACTGCGTCATATTTTTCTTTTAACTCTGCAATAGTAAAATCTTTACCCAACTTTTTATTATAATTGAATTCAGCACCCATTTTACTGATATTTTCGATTTCTTTATCTAAAACATCTTTAGGAAGTCTGTAAGCAGGAATACCATAACGAAGCATACCGCCAGCCTTTGCTTCTGCTTCAAAAACATCTACACTATACCCTTTTAAAAGCAAGAAATAAGCACAAGAAAGACCTGCAGGTCCACCGCCAATTACTGCAACTTTTTTACCATTATTCTCTGCACACTCCGGAATATAGTCACTACATTCATCACCTGCAAAGCGTTTTAAAGAACATATAGAAACTGCACCCTCAAGGTGGTTTCTTCTGCACGCATCTTCACAAGGGTGTGGGCAAACTCTACCAATAGAGCGTGGGAGTGGGTTATCCTTTTTAATAACTTTAATTGCTTCTTCTGTTTCACCATTAGCAATTAAACCAACGTAAGCCTGGATATCCTGATGAGTAGGACAAGCCTTAAAGCAAGGTGCCTT
>JAFSBS010000451.1 GCA_017437165.1 Clostridia bacterium | reverse complement strand
TTAAAGATTTTCTTATTGTTTTTACCACGTTTGTTTTTATTATTAGTAGTATTCTTTGCAGAATAGCTATTTAAATCAATATTATCTTCACTACCAAATCCATTAACATCGGTATAATTATTATCATTAAAATTCATAAATGCACCTCCGTAAACAAGAAAATAATTTAATGCGTAATGATATTATACCACATAATTATTAAAATGGGGTTACAATTTTTTAACTAATTTTACATATACTTCTTTTTTTTGTTAACAATATATTAAGGTGATATAATTGAATAGACGTTATATTTTATTCTTTATGGTGTGCGTTTTTGCATTTTTACTGTTGTTTACTCAGTACAATAAAGGTAAAATTACTAACATTTTGAACGAAGGTAACACAGCAAATAAACATAGCTATATTTTAAGGACCGTAAACGGTACAGTAGGTCTTTATGATAATAATGAACTAATAAAAATTTATGAAAATATTGTTGTTTCTACCTTGCCTTTAATTGATAGAGATAATCTAAACACCGGTATTAAACTGAATGATTTAGAAGAATTGAGAAAAATTATAGAAGATTTTGATGGTTAAGTATATTACACACTTGAAAAAAACAGAAAAATTTAGTATACTATAATCAGTGTGGTGATTATATGGAAATTAATGCGTTAACAGCGGGAATTGTACCGGGTGGTCTTGCTAGCACCTCGGAAGTAAAGGTTCTTATTTGCTATATTTTAAAAACTATTGAACAACCGATTTCGGCCAGCGCTCTGTGTGAATTACTTAATTATGAAGGTATTGCTAATGCGTTTGAAATTAGTGATAATATTGATTATTTAGAGGCAAACGGTCATATTAAATGTATTGCGGGTAATGATTATGTTATTACGGAGTCGGGTAAAGAAATTGCCGATACCCTTAAAACAACCGTCCCCCGTTCTATTCGCGAAAAGGCTTGTAGAGCAACTATGAAAATGCTTTCACGTATGCGCAATGCGGACGAAACCGATATTGCGATTACCCGTGAAGGTGATAATACATTTATTACTTGCTCTGCCCTTGAAAACAATGCTAAAATTATGAGTGTAAAACTATTAGTGTCGGACGAAAGTCAAGCTATCGCAATCAAAAACAATTTTATAAATAATCCGTCTGAAATTTACTCTAAATTAATAGACCTATTTACAAGCAGTCGATCTTAGGATTGACTGCTAATTATTTATACGAGTTTATATTTCTTGACATTTTTCGACATAAATGTTAGAATATTTTTAGAAAAAAAGAACACCCCTTAGGGTGTTCTTGGAGCTGAAGATGGGACTTGAACCCACGACCTGCTGATTACGAATCAGCTGCTCTACCAACTGAGCCACTCCAGCAAACCATTAAGATTATATCAATTAGTCAGTAAATAGTCAAGGCTTTTATGCTTTATTATTTAAAGAAATGAGGTGGACTATATGCCAAATCACATCAATATTAAAATGTTCCAAATTCGCAAAAACAATGGTCTAACACAAGAAGAATTTGGTAAAATTCTTAATATGCCGCGCTCAACCTATGCTTACAAAGAGGTAAAAGGTGATTTTACTGCCGAAGATGTTTTAACAATTATTAAACACTTTAATTTGGCCGCTGATTTTTTTGAAGATAAAAACGAACACCATATTATTAACTTTGAAAATATTGAAAACGATGAAAATGTTCAAATATATCGTTCAGTTGGTTTTAATTTCGATAAATCAGATGATGAAG
>JAFSBS010000046.1 GCA_017437165.1 Clostridia bacterium | reverse complement strand
GTTTGCCCTGTATTCAGAAAGATTTTCTGGGCAGATAAGAAAGTGAGAAAAGCAACTCTTTCTGTCAGTGCTTTAGGTTTTTATGAAGTACATATAAATAATCAGAGAATAGGCAAATTCGTTTTTGCACCGGGTTGGACAAGTTACAGAACTCGTTTACAATACCAGAATTACAATGTTACAAAATATCTTGAAGAATGTAACACAATTGATATTGCAGTGGGTACGGGACGTCGTCGTCACAACAGAAAAGATGAAGAATTACCATTCTTAAAGGCTGACGAAATTGCGGTAATCGCTGCGTTAACTGTTGAGTACGAAGATGATACCATTGAAGTAATAACAACAGATAAAACATGGGAATGTATGAAGAGCAATATTCTCTATTCAGATATTTATAATGGTGAAAAAGTTGACTTTACAGTAGAATGTGAAGATAAATTTACTGTAAAAGAAGTGCCGGTTGACAAAAATATTCTTATTGAAACAGAGGGTGAAGAAACTCGTGAAATGGCACGTCTTGATGCCGCAGAACTTATTACTACACCAAATGGTGAAAAGGTAATTGACTTTAAACAAGAAATAACTGGTTATGTAGAGTGGGTTGTACCTGCAAGAAAAGGCAATACATTTAAAATTCAACACGCTGAATTTTTAGATAAAGATGGTAACTTCTACACAGAAAATTTAAGAAGTGCGAAGTGTGAAATTGAAGTAACATCAAATGGTGTTGAGCAGATTTATAAACCCCATTTCTCTTTCCAGGGATTCAGATACATTAAACTTATTGGTTTTAATGATGATGAAATCAAGTTAGAAAACTTTACTGCAGTAGTAGTATTTTCAGATATGAAGCGTACAGGTTTCTTTGCTTGTGGTCACGAAGATGTGCAACAACTTTATGAAAACATTGTCTGGGGACAAAGAGGTAATTTCCTTGATATTCCGACAGACTGCCCACAACGAGATGAAAGAATGGGGTGGACAGGTGACGCACAGGTTTTTGCAAGAACTGCAATTTATAATTACGATACAAGAAAATTCTTCAGAAAATGGTTGCACGACCTTGCCGCTGACCAGGAAGAAAATGGCGCGGTAGGTAATGTTGTTCCTGCAGGTTGGGACGGTGGCGGTTCTGCTGCGTGGGGTGATGCTGCAATTATTGTTCCTTACCAGATGTATTTAGCATATAACGATACAAGAATTATTGAAGAGCAATGGGAATCAATGTGTAACTGGCTTAAATTCATTGAAACAGAGTGTTCAGAAAAAGGGCGTTGGGATAAAGGTGATCACTTCGGTGACTGGCTTTCACTTGATGCAGGTTACGAAGCAGCTGGTGGATTTACAGACAAAAACTTAATTGCTACTGCTATGTATGCGTATTCGACAAGTCTTGTTATTAAAATGGGTAAAGCAGTAGGTAAAGATGTTTCTTATTATGAAGATATGTACCCTGTAATTGTAGAGCAATACAAAAAGAATTACCTTAATACAGGCAAAGAAGAACACGAAACACAAACTGCAAATGTTTTAGCACTTTATCTTAATCTTACAGATAACAGAGAACGCGAAGCAGAAAAGTTAGTTAAACTCATTGAAGAATGTGGCCACTTAAAAACAGGCTTTGTTGGAACACCTTATCTTCTTCACGTTTTACAGGATATTGGCAGAGTAGATTTAGCTTACAAACTTCTTCTTAAAGATACATTCCCATCATGGCTTTATTCAGTAAAAATGGGTGCTACTACAATGTGGGAGCGTTGGGATGGTATGAAAGAAGACAGAAGTTTTGCAACACCTGAAATGAATTCTTTCAGCCATTACGCATTCGGTGCAGTTGGTGACTGGTTATATAGCACAGTTGCGGGTATTCGCCCTGACGAAAACGAACCAGGTTACAAGCATATTATTTTTGAACCAAGACCAAATAAAGAATTGGGCTACGCAAAAGCAAGAATTTTAACAAAGAATGGCGAAATCATTTCTTCCTGGGAATATAAAGGCGAGGGTAACCTCTGCGAATTCTCTTTCACAATCCCGGACGGTAGCCACGCAACACTCTACCTTGATGATGAAGAGTATGAGTTTGTGAGTGGTACATATACTACGGAGTTTGAGTATAATTCATAAACTAATTCGGAATGCGTAATGCGTAATTCGGAATTAAATGGGCAAAGCTGATTATAGTATTATAAAAATAAAAAGTTCTATCATTTTTAGTTTTTGAAACTTGAATGATAGAACTTAATTTTTTTCATTTTCTTCATCGTCACTTAAAAGCCAATCGACTGTCACTTTTAAAATTTTAGCAAGCTCTCGTAATTCATAATCTGCAACGAAACGAGTACCTATCTCTATTCTTGAAATGCTGTCTCTTTCAATTATAATTCCTGCAACCTGTAATTTTGCGGCTAAATCGCTCTGAGTAAGTCTTAATTTGCATCTTGCCTCGTGAATTCTGTCACCACAAACATTCTTTTTCCCGTTATAGTCATAAATCTTCATAACAAAGACCTTCTTTACACAAACTTCATCTCGTCTTATTTTATGTTAAAGATAAGAATTTATCTTGACTTTAACATATTTTATAACTATAATTGTGTTAAAGATAAGAATTTTGTCGTTTTTTGCAAAAAAGGAGGGGTATTATATGAGCATAGCGGAGATTATTACAGTCCTTGATGTGCTAATTACAG
>JAFSBS010000450.1 GCA_017437165.1 Clostridia bacterium | reverse complement strand
ATTATCTAAAACTATATTTTTTTTGCTAACTGCTGCAGTTATGGGTTTTTAGGTTATTGTCATTTTTGGATTGAATTTTATATGTCTTAGGCATTGTTAATCCACACGTGGAAAATCTCACCATAGTTTGTAAGCGGTTCAGTCTAACCGTGTGACAAGGGGGCGTTTTTTAAACATCTGTCACACAGTTTGCCACTACTTCGAAATAAATTCTTTTATTTCTTCTAATTGCTTTAATGCAGTTGCTCTGCCGATATCATAAGCAATCTGTAATTTGTCGGGGTTGTGTTCAACTCTTCCTACAGGCAATTTATGAGGTGGTCTTATTACTAAAACATCACCATTTTTTTCTCTTTCTTCAATGAGTTCAATTGTTCTGTTGTAATCGTTGTGCCTGTTCTGCATTGTTTTATATACATTCGGGTATTTTTTCAAAGCCATTTTAATAAGCGGTAAAGCTTTGCTCGGTTTTTTTACGTAACCTTCGGGTTGTGTTAAAATAACTACATTTCTGTTGTACCCGATACTTTCAAAATATTCTAAAGGAATTGAGTCGGAAATACCACCGTCAAGCAATTTATAATCAGTTGCTTCTACTACTTTTGAAGCTAATGGCATAGAAGCAGATGCTCTTATCCAGGTTAAATCTTCATCACGCCCTGTTATGCATTTCCGGTAAACCGGTTTACCTGTTTCAACATCGGTACAAACAACGTAAAATTCCATCGGGTTTTCTAAATACGCCTTACAATCAAATAAATCTAACTTATAAGGAATGGTGATGTAACAGAATTCCGCACCATATAAGTCACCAGTTTTAATAAGTGAACGGATACTGCAAAATCTTGGGTCGCGACAATATTTTTTATTGTAGCGGATAACCCTGCCTATTTGATTTGATTTTATATTGCATCCGAAAGCTGCACCCGCAGAGACACCAATTGCACCGTGGAAATGAATCTCATTTTCCATTAAAACATCCATTACACCGGCAGTGAATAATCCACGCATTGCACCGCCTTCCATAATTAAACCATACTTGTTCATTTGAAAACCTTCACTTAAAAATTATTCTATGTATAAGTCTGCATAAACAGGGAAGTGGTCTGAAACATACTTACCATCAATGCCTTCTGTTACTACCCTATAAGTATCGGCAGAAAATTTGTCGTTAATCATGACATAGTCAATAACGCCGTGGTAAACTGACGGTTTAATATTATGAAAAGTAAGACAGTCAACAGTATTTTTCGCTTTGTACTTTGTATCGTGCATAAAACCCGAATTTACAAATTGAAGATAATTTTCTTCACCTTCTTCAATATTCATATCAGCGGTGAATACTGCAGGGATATCTTTGTAATTTTTTAGGTGATTGAGCATAAGCTCAACACCGTTTCTTCGTGCTAAAATTCCTATATGGTCAAGGTGTGTGTTTACGTGTACATATTTTTCTTTAGTTTCTTTGTTTTCTAAAACTGCCCATGTACATATTCTGTAACAAGCAGCATCCCAACCTTTAGACTCTTTCTCCGGAGTTTCAGAAAGCCAGAAATTACCGCTTTCTGTTACCGCGTACTTATCTTTAAGGTAGAATATTGATGAATACTCACCATCATCTTCACGAGGAATTCCAACATAATCGTATTTGTCGCTTAATGCATCTTTTAAATACTCCATCCATTCGGGAGTTGCCTCCTGAAGTCCTACTGAATCAGGCGTACCTTTTAAGATTGTTTCACTCACAAGCTCATAGCGTGACTCTGCAGTTTGTACACCAACACCGGAACATCTTATATTAAAAGACATAATTCTTATTTGGTTTTCTTTTTTGTGGAGAAAATCAAAAATTTTATCCTGCGGCATAAGTTCAATCGTGCCGTTTGCAATATCTCTTTTTACAAGTTCATCAATTTTTTTCATTTCTTCTTTTGTAGGTAACATAAAACTCACACACT
>JAFSBS010000449.1 GCA_017437165.1 Clostridia bacterium | reverse complement strand
TACAGATAAAAATGTAACTCTTGGTAAATCTTACAAATATACTTTAAAAGCGGAAAACAGTTCAAATTTTTCAAGTTATAATTCAAAAGGATGGACTGTTAAATATACACTCACAACCCCAACAGTAAGTAAAGTGACAACTTCATCTACTGCAATTAAAGTGCAGTGGGGTGCGGTAAAAGGTGTGAGCGGTTACATTGTTTACAGAAAGACAGATGGTGCTTCAGGTTGGACTCGTCTTGGAACTACAACAAGCACAAGTTATACAGATAAAAATGTAAAATCGGGTAAAGTTTATTACTATACAATCAAAGCATACAAAGGTAATTCTTATTCAGGCTACAACAAAACAGGTTGGGCAGGTGTAATTCTTAAAACACCAACAGTAAAAATTGCTAATGTTTCAACCGGAATCAATGTTTCCTGGTCAAAGGTAAGCGGAGCTAAAGGTTACACAGTTTACAGTTCGCAATTTAACGAAAGTACAGGCAAATGGTCAGGTTGGAAAAAACGTGGTACTGCAGCAGAAACCAAGTCTTCATGGGTAGATAAAACTGTTAAAAGCGGTACAACATACCGTTACACAGTAAAAGCGGTTAACGGTCTTTGCAGCAGTAGTTATAAAGCATCTGCTTCACTTAAATTTTTAGCACAACCAACAGTTACTATTTCAAATGTTGCTAATGGTATTACAGTTAAATGGACTAAAGCGACGGGTGCAACAGGTTACAGAGTTTATCGTTCTCAACTTGATGAAACAACCGGTAAATGGACTTCTTGGAAAAATATGGGTACCGCTTCTTCCGCTAAATCATCATGGACAGATAAAAGCGTACAGAATGGTGTAACTTATAAATACACAGTTCGTACAGTAAGCGGTAAAGTATTGTCAAGTTATAAAGCAACATCATCTTTAATGTTTTTAAAAGTTCCTCAATTAGTTGCTTGTACAAAAGATACAAGCGGAATTGTTGTTGAATTTGAGAAAAATGAAAATGCAGAAAGTTACAGAATTTACAGAAAAACCTTATATACAGGCTGGACTTTGCTCGAAACTGTAACTGTTACAGATGATGCAACTTATACTGATGCGAACGTTATCGAAGGAACTGAATACATCTACACAGTAAGAGCAGTGAACGGTAAAAGTGTAAGTTACTACAATACAACCGGTATTTCTTGCGCAGAGTAAAATTTGTTTGAAAAATCCCCCTATAATAATTAGGGGGATAAATGATTTGAAACACAAATTTCAGGTGGTGTAAAATTGAAACGATTTATAGCAATTGTTTTGTGCATTGTTATGTGTGCATCTGTAATAAGTTCAAATGCACTTACTGCATTTGCACTGAGTACACAAACAAGTTTTTTTGATATAAAATCAACAGGAATGAAAAATAGTGAAATTTCATTCATTATAAATTTAAAACCGAATGTAACAAGATTTAACGGTACTGTCCTTAATATCGAATTTGATACATCTGTTTTAGAATTGAAGTCTGCCACACCTATTTTTACTAAAGATGAAGATGGTAATGATATTTACAATATTCCGGGTGAATATGCACACGGATTTGTGAAGGGGACAGATGATGTTTATTCAGTTGCATTTATGAGCAATACAGGTACTTCCACAGGTAACAGTGAATATAAAGATTTTTTCAAAGTTACTTTTAAAGTTGTTACAGATGCAAGACCTTCCACAAGTGTTAAATTTTATTGTAAACAATATTCATCTGATGATGATGTTAATAATGAAATAAGACCATCACAGGAAAAAGTTCTTATAAAAGAAGAAACTTTTTCTACATTAGATAACCCCACCCCACTTTCTGCTGAACTTATGGAAAATGGTATAATGTTCAGATGGGAAGCAGTAGCTGGTGCAGAAGAATACACTGTTTTAAGAAAAGCTGATAATGAAGGTGTGTGGGTTGCTTTAAAAGAAGTTACCGATGGTCAGACCATGTATCTTGATAAAGATGTAGAAAGTGGTGTTACATACACATACTCTGCAAAATGTGGTAATGGTTATGGTGATAGTGGCTTCTTTTCTTCCGGTGTTTCACAGTTGTACCTGAAGTCTGCCAAAATCACCTCAATTACTAATGTTAACAATATGGTAAGACTTATGTGGGCAAAAGTCGGCGGTGCAGAAAGTTATCTGGTTTACCGTCAGGTTCAGGGTTCTGAAAAGTGGGAACTTATAGACAAAACTGCGTCTGAAAGACTTTATTATGAAGATAAATCTGTTGTAAGCAATAATACCTATAAATATGCAGTTGCAACAGAAAATGGAAAAGTGAATTCAGTTATAGGTGCAGGTAGCGTTTCTCATATATTTTTAGCATCACCTGAATTTTTTGAAGTGAAAAATACTGCAGATGGTGTTTCGCTCAAATGGAACATTGTCGGCGGTGCAGAAAAATATGAAGTTTATCGTAAAACTGATGTAAGTAAAGCGTGGCAACTTATTGAAACTACAACGGGATTAAATTACCTTGATACAGATGTTTCAAATGGGACAACATATTTTTATACAGTAAAAGCGGTGAATGGTAAAACTTCGAGCAGTTATAATACAAGCACTACAATTGCTTTCCTTGCTTCACCAAAACTTACTTCACTCGAAGCGGTTGCAGATGGTGTGGTCGTTACTTGGCAAGGTGTTGAAGGTGCAACCGGTTATACTATTTACAGAAAATTAAAGACAGAAGTTTTATGGCAGAGTGTCGGTAGTATAAATAATGCAGTTACAACCTTTAAAGATACTACTGCAGAAGGTGGTTACTACGATTATGCAGTAACTGCAACAATCGGTAAATCTGAAAGTCCTAAAGCTACTATAAATTATTCTGTGTATTACC
>JAFSBS010000448.1 GCA_017437165.1 Clostridia bacterium | reverse complement strand
TGCAGATTGTAGTAAAAGTAGCTATTGTAATCTGGTTTATAGGTGTTGCGGCTATGCTTTTTTATGCCTTAATAAGCTGGTTAGTACTTTATAAGAAAATTAAAGAATCAACACCAATAAAGAAAAATATTTTTATATGCGACTATATAACAACTCCATTTGTGTCTGGTTTAATAAAACCAAAGATTTATTTACCATCAAGTTTAGATGTTTCAGATATGGAATGTGTTATTGCACATGAACAGTCACATATAAAGCGTGGTGACCATATATGGAAACTTATAGGATATTTAATTTTATGTATTTATTGGTTTAATCCTGTTATGTGGGTGTCATATAATCTTTTCAGTAAAGATATAGAATTGGCGTGTGACGCAAAGGCTTTGAAAAAAACTACTAATTTATATAGGACATTTTATGCAGAAAAACTTATAAATTTCAGTAGCAAGAAAGATAATGTTTTTTCTTGTCCGCTTGCATTTTGTGAAACTGCAATAGAAAGCAGAGTTAAGTCTGTTTTAACATATAAAAAACCCAAAATATGGTTTGCGTTATTGGGTGCAGTTGTGTGTTTCTCTATGACATTTGTATCTTTTTCAGGTAATTCTGCGTTTGTAGAAAAATATGAATACAGTGCAGTTATAAATGATGAACTTGCAGATTTTATAGAAAATGAATTACTTGAATATTCGGGTTTGTATGATAAAGAAAAAGTGGAACGGTTTACAGCATATAAGGTGTTGGAAATAAAAGAAAACAACGAGAATACAACGGTATATCTTTCTGCACAGACTCGCGCGTATGTAATGAACAATGGTATTGTAGAACGAAAAACAACAGGATTAGCATCAGGTATAATTGCAATTACTGTTAAATATGGTGCTTCGGGGTATGAATTAGTTGAGTTTTGGCAGAATGGTGAGGGCGAAATGTACTGGAAAAGTATTTACGAAAAACTGCCTTCATATCTCTGGAATTCACTGATGTATAACGATGATTCGTCAGAGTTAGAAAAACAATGCGAATTACAAGCACAACAAAAAATGGCGGGTAAATCAAGAGAAGAATGTTTTGTGAATAATGAAGCCGAAGCAATTGAAATTGCAAAAAGGGTTTGTGCTATAGAATATAGAGATATTTCTGTTGAACAGAAAGATTGGGGAACTAACGAGTACATTGTAAGTTTCTGGGGTGAAGAATCTGATTATTCTGAAGAAATAATCTTTGTTTCTGAGAATGGAGTAGTGGGGTGAGGAATTCATAATTCACAATGCATAATGCACAATTGATGCAATAAAAAATAAGTTCTATCATTTAAAGTTTTTCGTGAACTAAAATGATAGAACTTGTTTTATTTTATAATAATTTTGTATTGCTAATTATACATTGTGAATTTTATCAAATTCTTCCGAAAGTGCTTTTGCAATAACCCCGTGTCCTGCTGCAGTTGGGTGCACACCGTCTGCAAGCCAGTATGTAGTTTCAGTGTTTTTTGAAAGTTCATCAAATTTATCCTGTAAAGGAATAAAACCGAGATTATATTTCTCACTTACTTCTTTTACTGTTTTAGCTCTTAATTCAGTTTCGCTTCTGAATTCTGCCCATTTTTCTTCTGTTGCAGGGCCTTTTAAAACGAAAGGTTCAAGCATTATTATTTTAATATCAGGCAATTCTTCTTTAACTTCTTCAATAAGCATAGAAAGGATTTTTTTGAATTTTTCATTTGCAACGCCATTTTCTGAAGCAAGTTCGTGCCATACATCGTTTATGCCTATTAAAATGCTCATATAATCAGGTTTTAAATTGATAATATCACATTTTATTCTTGCGTAAAGGTCAACGATTCTGTTACCACTTATACCTTTATTTATGAATGCGAATTTATTTGGGTATTCGCTCATATATTTCGCCGCAACAATATTCGGGTAACCGTAGCCGAAATTGTTTATATCTTCACGGCGTCTGTCGGCATCTGTAATTGAATCACCCTGAAAAAGAAAAGTTTTCATAATGAACACCTCGTGTGTAAATCTTATGTTTTTATAATAACATATTTTTTTATTCTTTAAAAGTATTTTAAAGAAAAAAATATATTCTGTTGACATAGTATTTTTTTTGTGATAACATCTTGAAAGTATTAAAATAATGTGTAAAAAAAGGGGGTGCCTGAATGTCAATTGCTTTAGAGGTTTCTTTGTTTGTAATAGGTCTTATTCTTACCGTAAAAGGTAGCGATGTTTTTGTTGATACTGCTACAAAAATTGCAACTGTTGCAAGAGTGCCGAAATTTATAATAGGTGCTACACTTGTAAGTGTCGCTACTACTTTGCCTGAAATTTTTGTTTCTGTTTTTGCTTCACTGCAAGCAAAACCTGCAATGGCATTCGGTACATCAGTTGGTAGCGTTACCGCTAACATTTGCCTTATGATAGCTCTTTCATTTATTTATATGCCGACAATATTTAAAAGACTTGATTATGTTCACGAAAGTATTTTATTACTTCTTTCAGTAATTACATTAGGTTACTGTGCTTTTAAACGTGAAATTGGTGTTGAAAGCGCTATAATACTTTTAATAATTTTTACACTTTTTATTATGCAGAATATAAGAAGTGCTTACAGTAACAGTGTTCCGGATGTTTTTAAATTCAAATCGCGGGAAGATGAAGATGAAGAAGCAAGAATTTTAAAAAGACGCAGCCATGCAAAAGATTTTTTTAAGTTTATTTTAAGTGCAATCTTTATGATGTTAGGCTCTCAACTTATAGTTTACAATGCAGGTGAAATTGCGTTAAAAGTTGGCATAACGGAAAGAATTGTTTCTACTACGGTTATTGCGCTTGGTACATCATTACCGGAGTTTGCAACTGCTATAACAGCTTTTTCTAAAAAACAATCGTCTGTTTCGTTTGGTAATATTATTGGTGCAAATGTTATAGATTTAAGTTTGATTTTACCACTTGCAACACTTATTTCAGGTGGTGTAATGCCACTCAGTTGGGACCAATCGTTTATTGATATTTCAATATGTGTAGTGGTAACACTTTTAACACTTATTCCGTCATTTATAACAAGAAAATTTATGCGTTGGCAAGGTGCGATTCTGATTTGCATTTACTCCGCATATTTCTGCATAACTTGTGGACTTATCACAGTGTAATCATTTGTGATTATACTGTGATATTTTTCTTAATACCATTTATACAACTATAAATCAAGAAAAATATCACAGTGTAATCA
>JAFSBS010000447.1 GCA_017437165.1 Clostridia bacterium | reverse complement strand
TGATGCAGTTGAAAACCTGTCAATATTTGAAAATGAGAATGTCTGGATTTTATCCATCATATTTTCACGAAGTTTTGCACCAAATCCCATACCTGCAACTGCGGCTGCACGGGCTGCAATTGTACCGCAACAAAGCGAGCCTAATGCGTATATGAGCATACGAAGTCCATAACGCAACATCTGGTTAAGACTTTGGTCGCCAAACCCTTCTGTTTGAATAAGATTTACAATTTCTGCCATTACAAGAGGAATCATAAGTTCAAGTATAACTTCGCCCACCATAAATATAGGAGAAATTATTGCAGGAACTATATATTTTTTCGCATATCTCAATAACTTAAACATTTTCATCCTCCTTTACAAAGTCAGTTAAATTTTTATTCATTCTTTCAAAAAATGTTACCATTAAATCCATTTCTTCTTCTGTAAAACCCTTATATGCAATATCATCAATACGCATAAAAGTATTTTCTGCAAACAAAAAAAGTTCTTTGCCCTTTTTTGTGAGTTTTACTGTATTTCTGCGTGCATCTTTTTTATTTTCAAGTCGCACAACAAGACCTGATTCTTCCATTCTTTTAAGTGATGTTGCCACAGATGGTGCAGAAATATGCAAAAAATCGGCAATCTCTTTTTGCGTTGCATTTTCGTGTTCACTTAAATACTTTAATATTGGCGGTTGACCAACATATATTCCCTTTTCACGAAATCTTGCATCAACAATATTTCTGTGACTACAATGATAACGATGAAAAGCGTCATTTATTTTCTTAACTTTTTCTATCATTTTTTCACTACCTATTCAAAATACTTAACCGTTTAATAATTAACCGATTAACTATTTTACATTATATACCTATTTTTCTCTATGTCAACCCGATTTTTAAGGTCAATTATGAACTTTTTGTAAACAAATTCGCGCTTTTTCAAAATCGTCCCACATTTTGCGGGACTTTTTTTGTTTTCGGGACTATTTATGGAGAGTATTTTTTCTTCAATCACAACAAACGGAGGTAAAAATGAAAGAACGAAAACTTACAAAAAAGGAATTAGATTTTTGTCGCATATATGTGCGACTGCGAAATCCAAAAGAATCGGCAATTCGGGCGGGGTTTGAAATCTTACCTGAATACCGAGCAACAAGTCTGTTATCTAAAAAAGAAATCCGCCAGAAAATCACAGAGTTAGAAAAAGAAGTAACCGCTGATGAAAGTCTTATATCAGCAGGACTTCAACGCCTTGCATTCGGCTCTTGTGCAGACGCGGTGAAACTTATTCTTTCTGCAAATCAAGACACCTCCCCCGATATTGATAGTCTTGATTTATTCAATGTGGCAGAAATTAAGTTCACTTGCGGTAAAGGTATGGAAATTAAGTTTTTTGACAGACTTAAAGCATTAGAAAAACTTTCTGAAATTTCACAAAGCGGAAAAGACGAAGGTGCTTTATCATTCTACGAAGCACTTGAAAGAAGCACCGCAAAACACAGGTCGAGTGAGAATAATGGCTGACATTAAGTTTCGTGAATTTTCAGAAAAACAACTTACCGTACTT
>JAFSBS010000045.1 GCA_017437165.1 Clostridia bacterium | reverse complement strand
TTTACTTATATGGTCTTTTTATTTTATTACACTCGATTGGTTTTTTCTTTATAAAATCTGATTATCACTACTACGGGCGACCGCAGGTCTGCCCCTACGATGAAATGATTAAAATTGTCCATTCATTTATAACATTCCAAATAAATCAACTTGCTACAAATGAAAGAAAAAAATCAGCTCCCGCTATGGTAGGGGCAGACCTGTGGTCGCCCGTCAATTAACAAGTATGTAAAAATGAAACAAAAACCTGACTGTTATGGTCAGGCTTTGGTATTATTTTTTAATAAATCGATAAATTTAACTTTTTGCAACTGTGGTAAAAAATCTTTGTCATTATAACCAAGAAACGCCAATAAAGATAAAGCAAATTTTTTAGCAGATGATTTAAAAGACAATGTAATACCAACAGAAAAAAGAAACATAAATACAACAAAAATTGAAACCAGAAGCAAATCAGGATAGATATGATTTACAAACGAAACAACCAGATAAAATAAAAAGAAAAGTAACGTAGCAGACAAAGAAACAACTGTGTAGAATTTAGTTGTATATTTAAATTCAAATTCAATATAAAATTGAGTTTTTTCGCCAAGTGTTTTTAATTTTATTTTCACAACTTGTAAACTGATGTTTCGTTGCGATATTTCACCGAACTTTGACTCTACAACTATATTTTGCAAACCATCATAAAATGAATCTGTCATTTTAATTTTCCAGGGGTTTTGCTCAACATAATCTTGTATTCTCGTAATTGCTTCTTGCATAGTACAGTCACAAGTAAATGTTGTCTGGTAACTTGGAAATGGTAATTTCATTATCTTCTCACCTTTTCACTTTTTCTTACATTTATTTTCAATATCATCTATTCTCACAAGATTCTCGACTACATTTGAATATTTATGATAGGTAATTTTATATTCAGCATCAATAAAATCTTTATATGATATTGTTAAAGCACCTTTTTCGTAACCAACCAATTGGGGGTTATAAATTAAGAAATACGCTCTTTTCCCATTTGATTTTTTTGCCGCAATCTGATAGATAACCTGGTCTTTACTACCCAGACTTTTCTTCCATACTGGGATACCATCCATAGTAACTATTTCGGTTATTGGTTTATTTTTTCTATATTCAACATAAAACACAACTTCTCTTATAAACATAAATAAGAAAAATGGAAAACTGGTAAGAGAAACTGCTCCAAGTCTTGATATAAGAATAATATTTACATCGGTTGTTTCCTGAATCACTTCAAAATTTAAAATCAAAGCCAGAAAAATTACAGGTAAAACAATCATAAAAACTATTAACATAACTATATATTGACTATGTTCTTTTAAATATAAAGAATAGTTATCCATTCATTTTCTCCTTTTATTTTCGTGGGGCTTTTTTATTTCAAAAATGCACTTTGAATATTTGTAATATGTAATTTCAAGATGTTGATTCTTATAAATATTCGGGTAATCCAAATTTCTTTGATAATACCAGAATTTAAACTTTTTACCATTACCATTAACACCTTTAATTATTAAAAACCAACCACTGAATTTATCAGTACATTCATCACGATACCGCTTATCAACAGTTATAGTTTCGGTTAGCAACACATGTTTTTTCAAATCGAGAAACACCATTAGATATTTCTTTGCCAAAAATATAAAAGTCAATACAATTACAGGTGTGGTTATTGCACAAGTAACAAGTGTTTTTCTGAATATATAAGTACTTTCCTCATTACTAAAAAACGGACTGACAATTAACCATATCAAAACAATAACACTCAACAATAAAATTACAAGCTGCCATTTTTTATCTTTCAAATAAAACTTTAATGCATCCATAGCCATCCCCCATATTTCCACTATATTAACATAAAGAAACAACCGTGTCAAACAAATTAGACACGATTGTTCAAGAACAATATTTATGAAAAATATGTTTTTCAAACGCGATACTTCATATTTAAATATTCACCGACCAAATACATAAATAGAACCAACTGCACTGCGAAGAACTCTCCTCCATTCCGATTTAATTCATTATAATTTAAAATGTATTTATCACTAAAAAACACAATACTATCAACAATCTCACAGAATGAATGGTCTGCCTCTCTTTGAAGAGAGGCAGACCATCACATTTAATTTTATGTTAATTTAAAACTTTTCATAAACTAAAAATGGTAAAAGAATGCTCTTATTTTCTGTTTCCCATTTCCTAGTCCTCGACTTCCCAAAATTACAATCCAAAATAAAATTGAATTACTACACCTATCATATAAGACATAAAAGCACTTGAACACATTGCGAATAGATTTGACTGGTAAGGTTTGTAATCTTCAACAGTTTCGCCTTTTTTTCTGAAGTAGAGCATTATTTCAGTTTTTTCGTACATTCTTCCAAG
>JAFSBS010000446.1 GCA_017437165.1 Clostridia bacterium | reverse complement strand
GGAAACTTCTGTAACACTTACAGGTCCTGCAACTGAAATCAACAAAATAGAAAAAGCCGTTGCACGACTTAAACTTGATTCTTCACTTTCTTCAAATAAATCTGCAAATGCAGAAATTATTCTTCTTGATGAAAATCATAAGTCAAATTTTGATTTTGTGAAAACAAATATTAATTCAGTTGTTCTTACAATTCCGGTTCTTCGTGTAAAGGAAGTTAATACAACGGTTCTATTTAAAAATGCTCCGGATGAATATGTTTTAAATCCGTTAACATATACTGTTTCACCTTCAAAAGATTACTTTAATATTTCTGTTGATGAATATGATAAAACAACTGAATTCCCGGTTGGCACGATAGATTTCAAATCTGTTTCACCGTCAAATTATGTTTTTGAATTTTTGAGAGCAGATTTACCGGTTTCTGATGAAAGTCAAACCGAAAAATTCATTGTTAAACTTGATGTTTCAAATCTTTCGCAGGAATATTTTGTTATAGCAGGTAGCAAAGTTAAAGTCAATAACCCCGATAATCTTAATTACAGTGTTTCGGGTCTTAATAAATCTGTTATGGTTGTAGGCTCTGAAAAGGCTTTAGAGAGTATAACAGAAGATGATATAACTGTTGAAATTGATATTTCTGCAATTGGAATTTCAGCAGGTCAGACTACAACAGTTCCGGCAAATGTTACTGTAAAGAGTGCTAACTGTTGGGTTTACGGAACTTATACAGTTGAAGTATCTTTATAATTCAGGAGAAAATAAATGAAATTAAAAAAAGTTTTATCAGTAATTATTGTTACAATATTGCTTTTAAGTTTATCGGGTTGTTCGCTTAATTTCTTTTCAACTGAAACACTTTTGAAGCCACCGGCACTTTCCGGTAAAAGTGGTGAAGTTCAGGAAGCTTTTAACAAACTGATGAGTGGCAAAACATTTCTTTTAAAAACACCTACAAAAGGTGATTACAAATCGTCTTTTGTTCTTTACAATATTGATAATGATGAAGATGAAGAAGCAATTGTTTTCTATACTGATTCCTCAACCGATACAACAGTTAGGGTTGCGGTTCTTGATTATGTTAATCGTAAATGGATTCTTGTTACTGATATAAAAGGTTCTGGTAGTGGAGTTTATGATGTTGCTTTCCCTGACCTTGATGGTGACAAACTTCCTGAAATAGTGATTTCATGGTCGCTTTTTTATACAAAAATTACCAAGATGCTTACTGTTTATAAAGTATCAAAATTAACTGACAATAGCTTTAATATAGAAACACTTGCAAATGAGTATTTCAATGCCAAGGCATTTCTTGATTTGAATTCAAATGATATAAACGATTTGGTGATTGTGTATCTTGATGATGCAGCAGAAGTGCAGAACTCCTATTTCAGGGCGTTTTCAATACAGAATAATGCAATTGTTAAGTTCAGCGAGATTCTTCTTGATTCAACAATAACTTCTGTTTCTGCAATACATTATGACGAAGTTAATTTAAAAAATGATTCATATTCACGAGTTTTTATGGATTGCATTAAAAGTGATACTTCAATGTTTACAGAGGTAGTATCGTGGGATTTTGAAACACTCAAAGCAAAGAGAGAATTTTCTACACCTTCAAAAAGCACTTTAAGAAGTGTGAAATTGCTTTCGAGTGATATTGACAGTGACGGAAAAATTGAAATACCTGTAAATACTAATTTTTTTACTGGTGAAAAGGCTGTTTCTGTTAGTTTATCAGGGATAACTTATAGTTTTTCTATGGTGGAATGGAAAAATGTTTCTGATGATAAAACTTCACAGAATTTTAAAAGCGTTTACAACCCGATTCATTCATATTTATTTAATTTCCCATGGTCAGATGATGTTACAGTGAATTTTGATAAAATTGAAAATCAAACTAATTTCTGTATCTTTAATACAACGACAAAAGAAATTCACGATATTCTTTTCTCAATTCGTTTTATTGAAAATAATAACAAATTAGCAAGAGATATTGAAGATTTTGAAGATTACATTTTATTTCAGTCTGAATCCGGTATATTTGTTTATGAAATAACACCTTACGGTGAAAATTATGGGATAACTGATGAATTCTTAAAATCTTCGTTTATAAAAGTTTAGTAGGTGAAAAAATGAAAAAAGTATTGATAGCAGAAGATGAGGCAGCAATAAGAGAAATAATTGCTATAACTCTCAAAAGAGCAGGTTATGAAGTAACTGAAGCATGTGATGGTGAAGAAGCATTATTATTATATACAGAACACGAAAATGAATTTGATGTTGTGCTTCTCGATATTATGATGCCCAATATTGATGGTCTTGAGGTTTGTAAAAGACTTCGTAAAATCAGTAGTACTGTTGGTATAATTATGCTTACTGCAAAAACTCAGGAAATGGACAAGGTATCCGGTCTTCTTATGGGTGCAGATGACTACATAACAAAACCTTTTTCACCATCAGAATTGATGGCTCGTGTAGATAGTGTTTACAGACGTGTTGCAATGAACTCAAATCAGAACAACCAACAGATTCCTGTAGATAAAATCAACATAGGTCCTTTTGAACTGAATTTAAGAAACAGAACACTTTTTAAAAATGGCGTTCAGATTGAGTTGACTCAAGTAGAATTTCAAATTATTGAATTTTTCTTTTCAAACCCAGGTAAAGCTCTTAGCAGAACAGATATTTTAAAACATGTGTGGGGCGAATCTTATTATGGTGATGAAAAAGTTGTGGATGTTAATATGCGCCGTTTAAGAATGAAAATTGAAGATGAACCATCTTTACCAAAACATCTTGTTACAGTATGGGGAATGGGATATAAGTGGAATTGATTCGTAAAAGATTTGATAAAATAAAATCCTTTTTTCAACCGGAAGGAATAACCAAGCGTTGGATGACGAATACACTTTTAGTTACTGCTGTGATTTTAGCAATAATTCTTGCAATCTCTGTGTATGCTGTTGCGAGTTATTACAGAACTTACGCTTCAAATGTTTTGTTCAGTTACGCAAACGATAGTGTTACAACATTCTTTTCACCGTATTTAGATGGTACTGAAGAAGCCTTTCAGGAAAAATCAATGGAGTTTGTTGAAAATTTTACTGATAAATCAAAGGTTGAAGTAATGGTAATAGACAGACATGGCAGAGTAACAGTTTCATCATCCGGCTTTGTAGTTGAAGAAACAATGAAAAGTATGGATGATGTTACAGATGCTATGGAGTCAAAAACCGGTATCAGTAGTTGGGCTGGTTTTAATGAAAATGGTGAGCACGTTATGAGTGTTGCAATGGTTTTTCCAACTTCTGACGGGAATTTTAAAGGTGCAGTCAGATTTGTTACTTCACTTTCAAGTATTGACTCTCAGATTTACGGTTTTGTTGCAATAGTTGTTCTTATTTTTATTATCGCTCTCGCTTTTGTTACAGTATCAGGTTCATTTTTTATTAAAACAATTGTTGTTCCTGTAAGAAAAATCAACGATGCAACAAAAGAGTTTACACAAGGTAATTTTGACGTCAGAATTGAACTTGCAGGTAATGAAAAGGACGAAATAAATGAGTTGGCAGAGTCGGTAAACAATATGCTTAGTGAGGTTTC
>JAFSBS010000445.1 GCA_017437165.1 Clostridia bacterium | reverse complement strand
TACAATTATATGTAAATCAGTAGATGACCCGCGTGAATATGGTGTCGTTAATGTTGATGAAAATAATCGTATAATCGAGTTCATAGAAAAACCGGGTTGGAGCGAAGCTTTTAGCGATATCGTAAACTGCGGAATTTATTTTTTAGAACCATCTGTTTTAAAAGAAATACCCGAAAATAAAGTTTGTGATTTTAAAAAGGATTTGTTTCAAAAGTTGCTTTCTGAAAATTTTAAAATCCAGGCATTTTTAAGTGATGATTATTGGTGTGAAATTGAAACTACAGAAAATTTCAAAAAAGTCCAATTTGATATAATCGGTGGTAAAACAAATAAAAAACCACCATTTATAGCAGAAAATGTATTTACAGAGTCGAGTGTTCCTACAGGGAATTTCGTAATTGTTCCGCCTGTATATTTCGGCAAAAATGTGCAGGTAGAAAGTGGTGCAGTTATAGGTCCTTTTGCTGTTATCGGTGAAGGTTCGCTTGTTTCAAAGGGGAGTAAAATACGAGAGAGCATTCTTTTAAAAAATGTCTATGTTTCTTCCGGATGCAGTGTAACCGGTGCGATTCTCTGTGACGGAGTTTCTGTAAAAAAAGGTGCATCTGTTTTTGAAAACGCAGTGTTGGGGCAAGATGTAATAATAGGCGAAGACTGTGTTATTGCGAATGGTGTTATGATATGGCCTAATAAAACGATTGAAAATGGTGTAACTGTTACAGAAAATGTCAGATACTCACAACCTGTAAATACAACTTTACAGATAAATAACATTATCTTCGGTGATTTTGGAGTTGAATTAACGCCGGAAAAAACTGCACGTTTAGGTTCTGCAATCGGCACACTTTCTGACGGGATAAGAGTGGGTATCGGCATTGATGGCGAAACAAATTCATTGGCGCTGAAATGCGGTCTGCTCGGTGGTCTTATAAGTGTAGGGGCAAAAACATTTGATTTCGGAGAGTGTTTCTTTTCACAGATTTTTTATTATTCTGCATTTTGCGATACAGATATAGCAATATTTATAAGTGGTGGTGAAAATGGTGTTTCGCTATCTCTTTGTGAAAAGGGCGGTGTAGCACTTTCGCGTGATAAAACAAGAAAAATCGAAATGATTTTAAACCGTGGCGAATTTAATCGCTCATCTTGTGCTGATTGTCAGAGTGTAAGTGTAATAAATTCTCTTCGTGAAATGTATCTGAATGAGATTATAAGACAGTTTGAAGATATTAAAATTTCACTTCCCGGAGTTTTATTTTTTTGCGGAAATGAAGAGATTTCTTTTTGTGTAAAAAAAGCATTTGAGAGATTAGGCGTTTCAGAGGAAAAAGAGGATTTTATTGTGAAAATAAATAATAGTGGTACAAAAATTACAGTTGTTGAAAACTCCGGGAGTTTCTCTCACGAAAAAATTCTGACGGTAGTAGCCCATAACGAAATGAAAAATGGTAATGATGTTGCTTTGCCGTGGGATGCACCGCAGATTATAACCACGCTCGGCAATTCTTTGGGCAGAAAAACTTACAGAATCTCTGAAGAATCAAACAGATATGAAAATAGCAAAAATAATGATGTTTCAATAAATCAGTTGTGGTCACGTGATGCGGTGCTTTTAATGTTCCGCTTATTAAAAATAATAAACGAAAGCAGAAAGACGCTTAATACACTTGTGGATGAATTACCTGAATTTTACGTTGCTAAAAAAGTTATGGAAATTGATATTTCACCTGCGCTTATTTCAAAAGAGTTGCTCTGCAATGATTTTAAAACCGATGAAAGTGGAGGGGTTACTTTAAAAAATGAAAAAGGCGTGGCAAAGGTTCGTAGTGAGAGTAATGGCAAAAGTCTTAAAATTATAACTGAGGCAGTTACTATGGAACTTGCAGAAGAACTTTGTGTAGATATAGAAAAACTTATCAGTATTGACATTGACTCTTAAAAAAAGTATAATAAGATAGTTATAATGTAATATTATGCCATATTGTAACTTTTTTGAAATTATGGTAGTGGTGTCGCCCCACTATCTACATATAAAAACAGATAATAAAATATTCAAAAAGAAATGGAGAGATTATGGAAAACGAAAAAAATAAAGATTTTGCCACTAATGAAAAACATAATAAAAAGAGTGGTAAAAACAATAAGAAAAATAAAAAATATAATAAAACTGAAAATAAAACTCAAAGCAAAACGCAAAAGAAACAACACAAACAAAAAGGCTTTAAAAGTAAAAAGCAAGGCGGTGGTAAAATGCCGAAAGAACAAACAGTTGATATGAAAAATAATCAGACAACAAAAAGTAAAACTTCAAAAAATCATGAACAGAATAAAAAGGGTAATCGTTACGGAAAAATCAAACCACCGGTTAAAACAAATCCTGTAAAAATTTCTTTTTTGGGTGGTCTTAACGAAGTCGGTAAAAATATGACCGTATATGAGTACGAAAAAAGTATGCTCATAGTTGACTGTGGGTTAGCATTCCCCGAATCTGACCAGTTGGGTGTTGACTTTGTTATTCCTGATTTTTCTTTTGTTGAAAGAAATGCTGATAAAATTAAAGGTATTTTAATTACTCACGGTCATGAAGACCATATAGGTGCTCTTTGTTATCTTCTTAAAAAAATAACTGTGCCGGTTTATGCAACGCTTCTTACTGCCGGTCTTATTATGGGCAAACTTTCTGAACATAAATTAGACAAAACGGTTGATGTTAAGGTTATAAATCCGGGTGAAGAGATATCTTTAGGTGACTTCAATGTTGAGTTTATTCATGTTAATCACTCAATTCCCGGTGCAGTAGCACTTGCTATTAAATGTGGGGCAGGTACAATTATTCAGACCGGTGACTTTAAAATTGATACTACGCCTATTGATGGTGAAATTATAAATCTTTCACGTTTTGCAGAACTCGGAAATGAGGGTGTTCTTTGTCTGCTTTCAGATTCAACAAATGCAGAACAACCTGGTTACACACAAAGTGAAAGCAAAGTTGGTGAAACATTCCAGAGTCTTTTTTCTAAAGCGGGTAACAGAAGAATTATAATTGCAACATTTGCATCCAATATTCACCGTGTTCAACAAATTATAGATATTGCTTCTAAAACAGGCAGAAAAGTTGCACTTTCTGGCAGAAGTCTTGAAAATGTTACTTCAATTGCAAGTGAACTCGGTTATGTTCATATTCCTGAAGGTACTTTAATTGGTATTGATGAAATCAAGCGTTACAATGATGAACAACTTGTTATTATAACAACCGGTAGTCAGGGTGAAGCGATGTCTGCACTTTCAAGAATGGCATCTAAAAACCACCGAAAAGTCGAAATCGGTTACAACGATTGTGTAATTATTTCGGCAAGACCTATTCCGGGTAATGAAAAGACTGTTTATAAAGTAATAAATGATTTGCTCTGTCTTGGTGCGCAGGTAGTTTACGAGAAAATGTATGATGTTCACGTTTCCGGTCACGCTTGTCAGGAAGAACTTAAAATTATGCTTTCGCTTGTTAAACCAAAGTATCTTATTCCTGTTCACGGTGAGCAGAAACATTTGAGATACCACGCAAAACTTGCTGAAAGCATAGGTGTTCCTCATAACAATATTATTATTGGCGACAATGGTTATGAGATTTCTGTCAGTGAAACAAATATAGCGGTTTCAGGTACGGTAACTCACGGTAAAGTTTATGTTGATGGTTATGGTGTGGGTGATGTCGGTACAAGAGTTATGCGTGAAAGACAACATCTTGGTACAGATGGTATTATAATTATTGCCGCAACTGTTGATGCCGCATCCGGTGAACTTGTTACAGGTCCTGATATTGTTTCAAAAGGTTTTGTTTACGTTAAAGAAGCGGAACTTTTAATGAGTGAAGCAGTATCACTTTCAATGAATGTAATTAACAGTTTCCCGCCATATAATTTCGATTTGAATCAAATGACAAATAAACTTCGTGACGAAGTTTCAAGGCTTATGTACGAAAGAACAAAGCGTAGTCCGATGATTTTACCAATCATAATGGAAGTTTATTAAATTTTCAGAGTTGATTTTACTCTGATAAGGAGAAAGTTTATGCGATTTAAAAGTTGGTTGTATCAGAATCCTATGGGGTTTTTATCATCTGGGATATTTTTGCTTGTCGGTATAGGATTTATTTTTATAGATAAAAAAGGTGCAGTTGCTTCTTTTTTAGGTTTTGCAGTTGTACTTATTTTAAGTGTGATTTATTCTGCTTACAGTATATCTTCAACTAAAAAACTTGTTAAACAGATAAATAAATCTCTGCGGGGAGAAATCAAAAATATAGATTCGTTTCCGCTTCCTGCAGTAGTGTGCAATTCGTATGGTGGAGTTGTGTGGTATAACAAGCTTTTCCTTTCAGATATATTATCAGATGAAGATTCGGAAAAATTTAAAATAACTGATGTTTTCAAAAATTTCTCATTTGATAATTTTGGATAAGAAGAATCTGTTCCTGCATATTATAATGACCGTTTTTATACTGTGTTCACAACAAAAGTACACGATAAAAATATGCCACTTATTGCTATGTATTTTCTTGATGATACATACTTTAAAACAACTGAGAAAGAATACCATTTAACAAGACCTTATGTTATGCACATTCTTGTTGATAACATAGATGAACTTTACAGAAAATATTCTGACAGTAAATTTGCACTTATTACAAGTGGTATAGAAAGTATATTAGAAAAATGGCTTGACGGTCACAATGTCGTTTTCAAAAAGACTGCAAACGGCAGATTCCTTGTAATCGGTGAAAAACGCAGTCTCGATGAATTGTGCAACGAAAAGTTTGAAGTTCTGAATGATATACGTGCGTATAAATACGAAAACACGGAAATTAACGCAACGCTTTCGATAGGTGTAGGTATGGGCGAAAATGTTCTTGATTGTGAAAATCAGGCAAAACGCTCTTTAGAATTAGCGTTAGGTCGCGGCGGGGACCAATGTGCCGTATTTATGGATGATAATTATACATTCTTTGGCGGTATGGCAAATCTTCTTAATGATAACTCCAAAGTTTCCCCGAGACAGACTTCTGCGAATATACTTAATGAAATAAAAAAACATAATAAGGTACTTATTATGGGACATAGATTTTCAGATAATGATTCTGTCGGGGCCGCAGTCGGTATGGAATATTTCTGCCGACAAAACGGAGTGAATGCAAAGGTGGTTGTGGATGAAAAACAATCCCTTGCAAAACCGCTTATAAAATATCTCACCAAAAACGGTTATGACAAATTTATAGACCATGATGATGGTAAACGATTCTGCGACAGTAAAACTTTAGTTATTGTTGTAGATACTCATGTTGTTTCTCTTTTAGAGAGTGAACCGGTTTATAACGATGGTGGCAGTAAAATTATTATAGACCACCACAGAAGAACGGCGGATTATATTGATGATGCAGAGATTTTTTATCATTTACCGCTTTCGTCTTCTACTTGCGAAATGGTTTCAGAATTGCTTGAATATTCGACAACAAAAATAGATTTACCACAAGAAATTGCAACCGCACTTTTGTCGGGTATCGTACTTGACACAAAGGATTATGTTCTGAAAACTTCAAGGAGAACATTTGAAGCGGCAGCATATTTAAGACAGAATGGTGCAAATACAGTTGAAGTTAAAAAACTTTTTGCTGTTAATCAGGAACAGATAAATGGTGAAAATGAAATTATAAAAAGTGCTGTTAATTACAGAGATTGTATGATTTCAATAGCGGATAAAGATGTTGAAAATTTAAGAGTTGTTACAGCAAAAGCGGCAGATGATATGCTCAATATAAGTGGCGTTAAAGCGTCATTTGTAATTTCAAAAATCAAAGATGATTTAGTTAATATTTCGGCACGTTCTTTAGGTGAAGAAAATGTTCAGCTTATCACCGAAAAATTAGGTGGCGGTGGTCATAGTACAATGGCTGCCTGTCAACTCAAAGATGTGTCATTTGAATTAGCGCTCGAAAAATTAAAGAGTGCAATAGATGAATATTACGAAGAAAGGTAGAATTAAAAATGGACGTAGTATTAAACAGTGATGTAAAAGGTCTCGGAAAAAAAGGCGAGAAAGTGAGCGTTTCCGAAGGTTATGCAAGAAATTTCCTTTTCCCGAGAAAATTAGCGAGCGAAATAAATGCTCAACTTATTTCTGAACTCAAGAATAAAGAATCTTCAGAGAAATTCAAAGCAGATGAAGAATTAAAAGCTGCAAAACAAAATGCAGAAAAAATCAATGGACAAACTGTTTCTCTTAAGGCAAAAGGTGGAGCAAACGGTAAACTTTTCGGTTCAATTACTGCAAAAGAAATTGCAGTTGAAGTTAATAAAAAGTTCAATATAACTGCCGATAAAAGAAAAATCGTAGTTGATGATATAAAAGCATTTGGTACATATAATGCGCAAGTTAAACTTCATCCTAAAGTGACTGCAGATTTTAAGGTGCAGGTAACAGAATTATAATTTTATTTTTTATTTTCAAATGGTGAAAAAGATATGGCAGAAAAAGATTTAACAACTACTAATGCTGAAATTTATAAAGAAAAATCAAATTTTACAGCAGAACAGGCAATTTTAGGTTCTGTTCTTATTGACCCTGAATGTTTAAGCCGTGTTATTTCTATAGTTAACCCTGATGCATTCTATTATCCGCAACATAAAGAAATTTTTAATGTAATGGTAACTCTTGATACATTGGGTTCAAGAATAGATGCTCTTGTAATTTTAGAAAGATTAAAAGAAAAAGGTGTTTTTGACGAAGAAACCGGTAAAAACTATTTAGCACAATTAGCACAAGCAGTACCTTCAACTGCCAATGTTGAGAACTATTGTAAAATTGTTCAGGACAATTTCTACGTAAGAAGACTTATTGATATTTCTCAGGATACGATAGATTCTGCTTCTACCGGAGTAGATGCAGATGTGCTGTTAGAGTCTGCTGAACAAAGTATTTATAACCTTCGTAAAGGTAAATCAACAAGTTCAATTCAAAGACTAAGTGATGTTATCACAAACGAAGTTTATCCAACTCTTTCAAATATCACTTCTGAAAACGCGGATGATTTCAAAGGTATTCCAACAGGTTTTTCAAAAATTGATGAAATTATTTCCGGTCTCAACCGTTCCGACCTTGTTTTGATTGGCGCTCGTCCTGCTATGGGTAAAACGAGTTTTGCACTTAATATTGCCCGCAACGTTGGTATGACCGGTAAAAAGGTTGTTTTCTTCTCACTCGAGATGTCAAACGAACAGTTGGCATCACGCGTGCTTTCAACCGAAGCAAGAGTTGAGAGTAATAAATTCCGTTCGGGTAATATAAGTGAAGCGGAGTGGCAACGACTTGCAGAAGCAACAAGTCTTTTATCATCAAGATGTGAACTTTATTTTGATGATACTTCCACAATTACAGTTCCCGAAATCAAAGCAAAAATCAGAAGAATGAAAGATGTTGACTGTATTATTATCGACTATTTAGGTCTTATGCAGACGGCAGATAAAAATATTAAGGGTAATCGTGTTCAGGAAGTTACTGAAATTACACGTAGTTTAAAACTTCTTGCAAAAGACCTCAAGATTCCTGTTGTTGTTTGTTGTCAGCTTTCACGTGGTCCTGAAAAGAATGGTAGTTCTACAAAAAAACCTGCACTTTCTGACCTTCGTGATTCCGGTTCTATTGAACAGGACGCGGATATAGTTATGATGCTTTACAGAGAAGGTTATTACAAAAATGATAAGCAGAATGCAGAAGAAGTAGATATGTCAAAAGCAGAAGTGAATGTAGCTAAAAACCGTCATGGTCCGACTGAAACAGTAACACTTCATTGGGATAGTCAGTTTACTCGTTTTTCGACATTGGAGTATCGTGATGAATAATACTTTAGTGGTATATGAAAAAGCAAAAAAAGCCATTGAAAAATATTCAATGCTCAAAAAAGGCGACAGGGTTATAGTAGGTCTTTCGGGTGGTGCAGATTCAGTTTGTCTTTTGCACTTTCTTAACTCAATTAAAGAAGAACTTAATCTGACGATTGTTGCTGCTCATATAAATCACGGAATCCGTGGTGAAGAAGCAGAAAAAGATGCGCTGTTTTCAAACGATTTTTCAAATAAACTTAATATTCAGTTTGAACTACTTAATGCTGATTGCATTAAAGAGGCTGAAAAAACAGGCGAAACTGTTGAAGAAGCAGGGAGAAGAATTCGTTACGATTTCTTTAAATCTCTTGCAAATACTGAAAATTCTGTTATTGCTACTGCTCACAACAGTAATGATAATATGGAAACAATTATTTTTAATATTACCCGAGGTTCTTCTTTAAATGGTGCAAAAGGAATCCCGCCCATACGAGAAAATATTATAAGACCGCTTATTTTTTGTACACGTGAAGAAATTGAGGATTATTGCAAAGAAAATTCATTATCGTTTGTTACAGACAGTACCAATTTAAGCGACGATTATACAAGAAATAAAATACGTCATCTTGTCATTCCTGAATTGAAAACGTTAAACAATAATGTTGAAGAAGCGTTTTCCCGCTTCGCTGAAAGTGTAAGAGATGATGCAGATTTTTTTGAAAAATCTACGCTTGAAGCTTTTAAAAAAGCAGAAATTGAAAAAAATACTTATAGTGTAGAAATTCTCAATTCGTTTCATATATCAATAAAAAATCGAGTTATTTATAAAGCGATAAATGATTTTTGTGGAGAAAAACCTGATAGTAAAAAAATTAAATCATTACTTGAATGTACTCGTGACAACACAAAAATCCAACTATATAAACATTGTTACGCACAGACAAAAAATGGTGTTTTAAAAATTTTTGATTCTGAAAAAAAAGTTGTTAAAAACCGGGAAAGAATAGTTTTTGATTCATTAGAATTTAATTGTCAGTTCGGACAATATACAATTGAAACCGAAATATTGGAAAATATTTCACAAAAAATTAAAGATTTACTATTGGATAATTTAATAGATTGTGATACAATATGTGGTAATTTGGTTTTAAGAACTCGTCAGGAAGGCGATAAAATAACTCTTAATAAAAGAAATGTTACTAAAACACTAAAAAAACTTTTTATTGAAGATAATGTTTCTAAAGAAAAAAGAGATGTAATTCCCGTTATCGCAGATGATAACGGAGTCGTGTGGGTTTTTGGTTTTGGTGTAAATAAGAAAAACGCAAAAACCAAAGAAAGTAAAAATATTTTATCTGTAAGAGTGAGTGAGAAAAATGGTTTCACAAAAAATGAATGATGATATAAAAAAAGTTCTTATTGATGAAACTGAACTTAAATCAATTGTTAAAAGATTAGGCGCAGAAATTACTGCCGATTATAGAGATAAAAATGTTCTTTTAATTGGTATCTTAAAAGGTTCTGTTATTTTTATGGCAGACCTTATGAGAGAAATTGATGTACCTTGCAATATTGATTTTATGGCAGTTTCAAGTTATGGGAACGGTACAGAAAGTTCAGGCAGAGTTAAAATCAATAAAGACCTTGATAATGATATTCAGGGTAAAGATATAATTATTATCGAAGATATTTTGGATAGCGGTAAAACTCTCTATTACATAAGAGATATTTTATCTGCAAGAAAACCGTCTTCAATTAAAATCTGCACTCTTTTTGATAAACCGGAAAGACGCGAAGCAGATATAAAAGCTGATTATATAGGTTCTTTAGTTCCGAATGAATTTATTGTAGGTTATGGTCTTGATTATTCTGAATATTACAGGAATTTGCCATTTATAGGTGTACTTAAAGAAAGTGTTTATGAGAATAATAACTAATATAAAATGTTAGTTTTATTTATAAAATTTTTATCAAATAAAAAGCAGGTGACTTATTATTAAAATCAATGACAAAATGAAGGCAGTTTTGCCCTACATTCTTATTCCGTTAATGGTTATCGGTTTGATTTTTGTTTATTCAGGTACAGAATCAAACGAAAAATTAGAGTATTATCAGGTAATTGAATTATTTGATAAGGGTGAAGTAAGTGAATATGAGTTGAACATTGGTACAGGAGCTCTTACCTATACTTTAAAAGACAGTAGTACAGGCAGATACTCTGTTCCTAATGTAAGTATGTTTGTTAACGATATTCACGATGATGTTGTTGAATACAATCGTGCTAATCCTGAAACACCAATTAAATATAATTATGTTTCAGGTGCATCTTATTCATTCTGGTTACAAATAATTCCGGTTATTTTCTGTGCAATACTCGTAATTGCCGGTGGCTTTATATTTATGAAGCGTATGGGTAATTCTATTTCAAGCGAAAATAACAGAGCAATGGGCTTTGGTAAAGCAAGAGTAAAATTCGGTGCCGATGAAAAAAGAAAAACAACCTTTGATAAAGTTGCAGGTGCCGATGAAGAAAAAGAAGAATTACAAGAAATCGTTGAATTCTTAAAGGACCCACAAAAGTTTACAGAACTTGGTGCAAGAATTCCGAAAGGTGTGCTTTTAGTTGGCCCTCCGGGTACCGGTAAAACACTTTTGGCTCGTGCAGTTGCAGGTGAAGCAGATGTACCATTCTTCTCAATTTCAGGTTCTGACTTTGTTGAAATGTATGTTGGTG
>JAFSBS010000444.1 GCA_017437165.1 Clostridia bacterium | reverse complement strand
GAAATTTTAAATGAACCATCAACAAATATGCCTACCGGTAGATATTTGCCTAATGCCTGGGTAGTTGCAAGAAGAACAACAGAGTTAACACAAACAACGAATTAAGAGGGGTGTCAATGTGAAAAATCTTTTAAATAAATTAAGTTATACACCTGAGGGTTGGTGCACAACCAATAAAGAAAGAAAAAGTTATTACATTTATCTGTCAGGTCAGAATATGATATACACAATGATAACATCATTTTTGACTACATACCTTTTATTTCAGGGTGTTGACCCGGTAAAATCCGGTACGGTAATGCTCATAGTTAAAATATGGGACGCAATAAACGATGCTGTATTTGGTTGCATTTTTGATAAAGCAAAATTTAAAAGTAAGCAGAAATTTTTACCTTGGCTTAAAATTTCATTGCCGGTAATTCCGCTTGCAACTGCGCTTTTATATATGATTCCTGGTGGCGCAAGTGAAATGGTTAAGCTCCTCTGGTTTGCAATTTTCTATCTTATCTGGGATACTGTTTACACTCTTTGTGATGTGCCGATTCATGGAATGGTTACTGTTATGACAGATAACCTTGATGAAAGAACTTCAATCATTTCTTATAAGAGCATCTGGTCAGGTGTAGGTAGTGGTATTGCAACAATTATACCAACAATTATCACAGGTCAGGGTATAGGTTTAAGCTTTGGTGTTGCTGCAGCAATTGTTAGTGTTGTTGCACTTGCTACAATGATTCCTGTTTGTATCAATGGTAAAGAACGCTTTACAAATGTTGAAGATGAAGAGCAATTTACAGTAAGAAAAATGTTAAAATATTTGTTTTCAAATAAATATTTGCTCATTTACTACGCAGGTTATTTCTTTCAAAGTGGATTTAATGTAATGATTTCGATGAGTATTATTACATCATATTATTTATTCCATGATGAAAAATTCAGTCTTCTTGTTCTTGCAGTAGCGGGTGCTCCTATATTTATAGCATCACTTTTTGTACCGAAATTGGTTGAAAAATATGGTAAACGAAAAATCTTTCTTATAAGCAACTGGGCAGCGGTAATTTTTGGTACAATCAGCTGGCTCTGTGGTTATCAAAATGTTATAGTATTCATACTTTTAACATTGCTTCGTGCGGTTCCTTTAGGAATTCAGGGTATTATGATATTTATGTTTACTCCTGACTGTGCAGAGTATGGCAGATTTAAAACAGGAATTGACGCAAAAGGTATTACTTTTGCAATTCAGACATTTGTTACAAAAATGGCTTCAGCTCTTGCCGGTACACTTGGTATGTTCTTGCTCGGCTTCTTCGATTGGAAAGAAGTTAATGCAGAAAGTTTTAAAGACTTAGCTGAACAAAATGTACAACAATCAGATTTTACACTTAATGGTTTGTGGTTCATTTTTGTAATGGTGCCAACTATTGGTCTTATCTTAGCGGGTATTTTCTGGCAGTTCTACAAACTTAAAGACGAAGATGTTAAAGTTATGATTGACTGTAACAATGGTAAAATTACAAGAGAAGAAGCACTCGAAAAAATCTCTATAAGAGATGAGTTTTAATTTATGTATTAAAAAAGCGATTATCGGAAATGCTCGGTAGTCGCTTTTTTGCACATATTAAGAAGGGAATTTTCGGTCAATATTATCGTTGAAATTTAAAAAGTCTTGCTATATAATAATGTATTATAATAAAATAGTTATCTTTAGATTTTCATTATTTTATGAAAAGGGGCGTATTTATGAAAAAGACAAAAAAGATAATTGCTGTTTTTATGGCAGTCTGTATGTTGATGGTAAGTTACTCAACACTTGCTTTTGCAGGTGACGAGGACACAGGGGTTGATTACACAATTATTGACCCTTATGAGGATGTAAATTGGCTTACTTATAAACAATACAAAGCAGACCTTCACAACCATACAACTGCAAGTGATGGTACAGACACATTAAAAGATATGTTAGAGCAACAATACGCTTATGGTTTTGATATTGCTGCAGTTACTGACCATGGTGTTGTTGATTACGGCTGGACTCGTCAGTCTGTTATTCCTGCTATGGAAATCTTCATTGATTTATTCAAAGGCAGAGCAGGCGATATTGTTCCTCTTGAATCTAAAGGCGGAGAGGCTGCAAACGGCAATAAATATACTCTTGAAGTAACTAAAAAAGGTAGCTTTTATTCACAGAAAACAACTGAAGGTGTTCCGCTTCATAAATTGTTGAGAGTACCTTGCGGTATTGAGCATAACCCAAGTTCACTCAACAACGCTCACGTAAACAGTTGGTTTGTAGATTACGGTCACGGTTTATTGGGTGGTACAAGTGACTACGAAACACCAATTAAAACAGTTCACGAAATGGGTGGTCTTTCTGTTATAAATCACCCCGGTGAATACACAAATGCACGTGATGAAGAAGAAACTGCAGACGCTTATAATTATAGTGATACAGGTTACAAATATTATATTGATAAATTTGCAGGACTTCTTATGAAATATGATTCTTGCATCGGTATTGATATTAACAGTAAAGGTGACTCAAGAACACGTTACGACAGAAAACTCTGGGATATTCTTTTAGAAAAAGTTACCCCTACAGGCAGAAATGTTTTAGCAATTGCAACATCTGACGCTCACTCAACTGACGCAGTTTACACAGGTTATACTGAAATGTTAATGCCATCTCTCAGTGAAGAAAACTTCAGAAAAAGCCTTGAAAGTGGTGCATTCTTTGCTTGCAGTAAAAATTTAGGTAATCCTGAAGAAATTACAGAAATTGCAAATTATTTAGTTGAGAGTCTTGATCCGACTGCAGTAGCACTCGGAGAAAAACTCAAGGCAATTCAGGCAGAAGACCCTAAAGGTAAGTATGAAGCAGACAAAAACGTTGATGCACCAAAGGTAACTGCAATTGCAGTTGACCAGGAAAGCGATACAATTACATTAGTTACAGCGGGTGCTAAAAATATTCGTTGGATTGCAAATGGTAAAACTATTGCTACAGGTAACAGTATCGACCTTGATGACCATAAAAAACAACTTGGTAACTATGTAAGAGCAGAAATTTTCGGTGAAGGTGGCATAGTTTATACCCAACCATTTATGCTCGAGTATGAAGGTGTGGCAGAATCAGATGGCGGTAGTTACACAGACCTCTGGAAATTAGCAAGTATTATTCCTGATACACTCGTAAGACTTTTAGGAAGCTTGTCTATTTTTGATACCATATATGGTTGGATAGCTTAAAATTGAATAAAAAATCGACTACAAGCCTGCCTTTCTCGGTAAGTTTGTAGTCGTTGTTTTTTACAATTTCTTTTATTTGAAATATGTTCTTATAAATTCTGAAAGTAATTCGTCAGGTGTAACAGATAAACAATGACATATACACGCTAATTCATAATCGGTTACTTGCCTTTTATTTTGTTCAATTTTACTTATCATTTGCTGGTCTATATTAACATTTAAAAGTTGAAGTCGGGTGGATAAATCTGCTTGAGACAAGCCTTTCTGCTTTCTGAATAATTTAACTTGTTCTGAAATAATATTTTTGTTATTGTTAAATTCAATCTTTTTCATACATTCACCTTTTACGTTATATTGACGTATTGACAATAACATTATTTTGTGCTAAAATTACGTCACATTAACGTAAAGGATGAAAAAATATGTTCTGCTCTAAATGTGGTAAAGAATTGGTTGAAAATGTATTGTTTTGTTCGTATTGCGGGAATAAAATTGAGCAAACAACTAAAATGGTTGTACCAACAAGTAATACTGCATCAAAACCAAATATTGAAGATTTAAAAGAATATTTCAGTTATGCTAAAAAGTTGGAAGTTGATAAATATACATTGAATTCGACTGTTGAAAAAATCAGAAAAAAGAAAAGTGGGTTGGGGCATAAGCGTACAATAGTGCGGAAACATTTTGATGGAGGTTTTAATTATTTTTTGTGGGCAGAAGCTTCACTTGTTGTTACCATTATTGCTTTGATAGTTTTTGGTATAATATCATCTAATGTAGATGGAGAGTATTTTGGACTTTTATCAGTTGGAACTCATTTTTGTATAACTTTGATAGGTACAGTTTTAGGCGTTGCTATAATTGTAATTATAAAAAAGAAAAAAATAGAAGATGAATATTCAGCGTTAGTTTCAAAAGACAAAAAAAGAGTTGAAGAAGAAAAAGGGCAGATTTCAGTGTTAGCAAATCAAGAAAAACAACTTCTTGAAAAATTGAACAAAGTTGATGAACTTCTGGCAAACCTGTATTCTTTAGATGTTATCTATCCAAAATACAGAGAGTTGATTCCTGTTGTGACAATGTTAGAGTATCTTGAATCAGGTAGATGTGATGAGTTAACAGGTGCCAATGGTGCTTACAATATATACGAAAGTGAAGTAAGACAAAATATTATTATCTCAAGTTTAGGTAGAGTAATTTCTATGCTTGGTTCAATCAGAGATAATCAATATGCATTATATCAGGTACTTCAACATTCAAATTCTTTGGTAGAAGGAATGAGTTCAGAAATAGAAAAATTGGCTGAATCAAATTATGCAATAGCTAAAAACAGCAAAACAGCGGCTTATTATTCACAAATTGCGGCGGATAGTACAAAAATTTCAGCATATATAGATTCCTGTAATTTCAGAGGCATTAAATACATATAATATAAACTAAAAACACCATTGTATTTTTAAAAATATCAATGGTGTTTTTTTATATTGTAATGAAAAGAAAAATATGATAAAATAAATTTGTATTTTTAAAAAGCGAGGTTTTACTATGAACGCTATTGTTACAGTAATTGGTAAAGATAAAGTCGGAATTATGGCGGGTGTCTGTGTTGCATTTGAAAAAACGAATGTAAATGTTTTGGATATAAGCCAGACAATTCTTAAAGATATGTTTACTATGAATATGTTGGTAGATGTAAAAAATGCAAATGTGAGTTTTTCTGAACTTGTTGATATTCTTGATAAAGAAGGCGAAAGGCTCGGTGTCAGCATCCGTATTCAACGTGAAGATATTTTTGACGCTATGCACAGAATCTGAGGTGTAAAAAATGCTTAATCAACACGAAATTATTGAAACTTTAAATATGATTGATAATCAGCATCTTGATATCCGTACTATTACTATGGGTATTTCTTTAAGAAACTGCGGTCATCCTGATGCAAAAATTGCCGCAACAAAGATGTATGATAAAATCACAAAATACGCAGAAAATCTTGTAAAAACAGGTGAAGAAATTGAAAAGGAAATGGGAATTCCGATTATAAACAAAAGAATTTCCGTTACACCTATGGCTATTGCTGCTGAAAGTAGTGAAACTGAAGATTACACCATTTTTGCAAAGGCTATGGATAATGCCGCAAAAGAATGTGGTGTAAACTTTATCGGCGGTTTTTCTGCACTCGTTCAAAAAGGTTTTACAATCGGTGACAGAAGACTTATAAATTCAATTCCTTCTGCTTTGGCTCAAACAGATTTTGTTTGCTCATCTGTAAATGTCGGCTCTACAAAAGCGGGTATAAATATGGATGCAGTAAAACTTATGGGTAATATAATTAAAGATACTGCAGAAAAGACAAAAGAAAATGACGGTCTTGGTTGTGCAAAGCTCGTTGTGTTCTGTAATGCAGTTGAAGACAATCCGTTTATGGCAGGTGCATTCCACGGAGTAGGTGAGCCTGAATGTGCAATAAATGTCGGTGTTTCAGGTCCCGGTGTTGTTTACAATGCTTTAAAGGGCGTTAAAGGTGCGCCATTTGATGATGTGGCAGAAACTGTTAAAAAGACTGCATTTAAAATTACAAGAATGGGTCAGCTTATTGCCCGTGAAGCATCTTCAAGACTTAATGCGGAATTTGGTATCGTAGATTTAAGCCTTGCCCCAACACCTGCAGTAGGTGACTCTGTTGCGAGAATTTTAGAAGAAATGGGACTTGAGACCTGCGGTACTCACGGTACTACCGCCGCTTTAGCACTTCTTAACGATGCAGTTAAAAAGGGTGGCGTTATGGCTTCATCTTCAGTCGGTGGTCTTTCCGGTGCATTTATTCCTGTTTCAGAAGATGAAGGTATGATTGAAGCAGTCCACAAAGGAGTTCTAACTTTAGATAAGTTAGAAGCAATGACTTGTGTTTGCTCTGTTGGTCTTGATATGATTGCAGTACCCGGCGATGTTTCAGCCGAAACAATTTCTGCAATTATTGCAGACGAAGCGGCAATTGGTATGATAAATCAGAAAACAACCGCAGTAAGAATTATTCCTGCTTTAAACAAAAAAGTAGGTGACGAAATAGAAATGGGTGGTCTTTTAGGTACTGCACCTGTAATGCCTGTTCATAAAGAAAGCAGTTACGATTTTATTATGCGTGGCGGAAGAATTCCGGCACCATTAAACAGTCTTAAAAACTGAGATTGTTTATAATTCGGAACGCTACGCGTTTTAAATTGAAAATTGAGAATGGAAAATTGAAAATTAAGGGTCTGCGACGCGATTATAATGTTATAAAAATAAGAGCATCCTATCATTTTTAGTTGGTATAAAGCCAACTTTAAAATGATAGGATTTTTGTTTACTCTTTTAAAAGGTCTTCAAAAGAAATATTAAAAACTTTTGTGAAACCTATTATTTCGATATCTGTAACAAATCTTTTTCCACACTCTATTCGCTGAATTGCGTTTTTATCTATATCCAATCCAACTAATTGAAGTTTTTCTGCCAATTCTCGCTGTGAAATTTTCATTAGGTTTCGGTAAAACGAGATGTTTTTACCACAAATATTATTTAGACCATCAGGTGTTTTATTTATAAACATAAAAATCTCCTTTTTGACATTTAGTGCTTGTCAATAAAAAGATTATATGTTATTATCTATATAATATTGACATTTACTGAATGTCAATATTTAGAAATATAATGTAGGTGATTTTATGAGATGCCAAAATAAATTTTGCGTATATCAAAATGATGGGAAATGTTTCCTTTCGGAGGTGCCACATGATGAAAACGGAAATTGTCTTAGGTGCATTTATGTGAAAATCAGTGATGAAGCTCTTGAAAAATTGAAAAAAGATACGGTTGATGATTTGGAGTATTTTGCAAGGGCAAAAGTGAAAAAACACGCAAACCCCGCATATTTTGGCAGAAAAGATTGACAAAAATGTGTGTTTAATATAGTAGTCTTAAAGTGGTTTTTGCGGACTTGATTATATTTAATTAAATAAAAACAACCAAGTTCTATCATTTTTAGTTTACAAAAAACTTTAAATGATAGAATTTATCTTTTTGTTATTTAATTATAATGCCAACGCAGTTCCGAAATTTTCAATTTTCAATTCTCAATTTTCAATTAAAATTACTTTACAAGTAATTTTAATGAAAACTATTGCAAATTCAGGAAGACTATGCTATAATCAACCCGTACGAATACAAACAAGGAGTGAGAGCAGGAAGACCTGCTCTCACATTTATTTGTAAAAACTTTTAAAATGTGAAAAGAGGTGTTTTATATGGCAAAAAATACTGTTTCACTTGTGTGGGATTTAGTAAAGCCTTTTGCAGATGAATTAGGTCTTACTCTCTGGGATGTTTGTTTTGAAAAAGAAGGTGCAAACTATTACCTCAGAATTATCATCGACAAGGAAGATGGTGTTGGTATTGATGATTGCGTCAATATGAGTCATGCTATTGATAAACCACTTGATGATGCCGATTTAATCGACCGTCAGTACAATTTACAGGTTTCTTCACCCGGTATTGAAAGAAAATTAACAAGAGATTTTCATTTTGATTACGCAATGGGTGAAAAGGTTATTTTAAGACTTATCCGTCCGTGTGACGGTAAAAGAGAATTCAATGGTGTTCTCTCCGGTTATGAAAACGGTGCAGTTACAATTTTACTTGATGATGAAATTGAAATGACTGCAGAAAAGAAAGAAATCGCTTTTGTGAAATTAGACGATTTCAATATTTAATTCGTTTAAAAATTTTTAACTATATATTTTGAAAGGATTGATTGGGAAAATGGCACCAAGAAAAAAATCAACACAAAACAAAGAATTTTTTGAAGCAATTCTTATGCTCGAAAAAGAAAAAGGTATTCCTGCAGACTTTTTGCTTGAAAAGGTTTGTACAGCAATTGTTACTTCAGTAAGAAAAGATTACGGCGGAGCAGATGTAGTTTTCTGCGACTGTAATCCTGAAAAAAATCAACTTCGTGTTTATGTAAAGAAAACTGTTGTTGACGAGGTACATGATGAAATGACAGAAATCTGTCAGGAGGATGCAGTAAAATACAAGAAAAATGCACTTGTTGGCGATGTTGTAGAAGTCGTTCTTGAAACAAAACAATTCGGTAGAATTGCGGCACAAACTGCAAAGAATGTTATCCGTCAGGGTATCCGTGATGCAGAACGTGGTCTTGTATTAAGAGAGTTCCAGAGCAAACAACAAGAATTAGTTACCGGTAAAGTTCAGAGAGTTGACCCTAAAACAGGTAATGTTACTCTTGAAATCGGTAAAGCAGAAGCAATTCTTCCGAAGGGTGAACAAGTTCCGGGTGAAGAATTTAAAGATGGTCCGCTTGTTAAAGTTTACATTGTAGATGTAAGAGAAACAGAAAAAGGACCTAAAGCTATGATTTCAAGAACTCATCCCGGTCTTGTAAAACGTCTTTTTGAAACAGAAGTTCCTGAAATTTATGAAGGTTTAGTAGAAATTAAATCAGTTTCTCGTGAAGCAGGTTCAAGAACAAAAATTGCTGTTTATTCAAAAGATGAAAATGTTGACCCAATCGGTGCTTGTATAGGTCCTAAAGGTCAGAGAGTTGCTACAATTGTTGAGTCACTCGGTGGTGAAAAAATTGATGTTGTAGTTTACGATGAAGACCCTGCAAAATTCATTTCTGCAGCATTAGCACCGGCAACAGTATTAAGCGTTGAAATTGATGGTGCACAAGAAAAGGCTTGTCACGTTACTGTACCTGATACTCAGCTTTCACTTGCTATCGGTAATAAAGGTCAGAATGTTCGTCTTGCTGCAAGACTTACAGGCTGGAAAATAGATATTAAACCTGAAAGTGGTTTTTATGTTCCACAAAATCAGTAATTAAATTTATTTTGAAAGGCAACACAAAAAAGTGTTGTGGTGGTAAAAATGGCGGAAAAGAAAATACCATTAAGAAAATGCATAGGCTGTGGCGAAATGAAGCCAAAAAAAGAACTTATAAGAGTTGTTAAAAGCCCTGAGGGTGAAATCAGTGTTGATTTAACCGGTAAAAAATCGGGCAGGGGTGCATATATTTGCCATTGCAAAGAGTGTTTTTTAAAAGCTCAGAAATCTAAACGCCTTGAAAAATCTTTCAGCACTCAGATAAGTGAAGAAATTTACAACCAGATGTTATCGGAACTTTAATTTTAAAGGATTTTGAGATTATGGAAATGAAAGATATTATGAATTTTTTGGGTCTTTCAAGAAGAGCGGGTAAACTTAATATAGGTCACGATAGCGTGATTGAAAGTATTGTAAAAAATAAATCGGAACTTTTAATACTTTCGAGCGATGCTTCTGAAAGATTAAAAAATGAAATAAAACATGCAGCTACTTATGGTAACAGAAATATTCCTGTGATTGAGTCCGATTTTTCAATGGAAGACTACTATAATGGAATAGGTAAAAAATCCGCTGTGTTTTCAGTTACCGACAAATCATTCAAAGAAAAATTAGAAACCATGTTCAGGGAGGTATAATATGGTAGTTAAATACAAATTAAGCGATGTTGCAAAAGACTTTAATAAATCTTCAAAAGATATTGCAGACCTTCTTTTAAGATTCTTCCAGGAACCAAAGAAAAATCAATCTGCTCTTGAAGGTAAAGAACTTGATATTATTTTTGATGTTTTGACACAGGAAAATCAGGTTGAAAGTTTTAACGAGTATTTCGCAATGCAAAAACCGGTTGAAAAAGCAGAAAAGAAACCTGTAGAAAAGAAAGCGGAAGTTAAAAAATCCGATGATAAAAAAGCGGAAAAAACTCCTGTACAAAAAAAATCAGAGGATAAAAAAGCAGAAAACAAAAAGGCACCTGAAAAGAAAGCTGAATCACCAAAAGAACAGGGTGCAAAACAAAATAAAGATAATAAACAAAACGATAAAAAAGGTAAACAGGAAGCACCAAAAGCACCTGAAAAGAAACCAAATCAGGAGCCTAACCTTAATCCTTTCAAAAAGAAAGAAAAGAAAAAAGACGATGGCCCAATGCAATCGAGAACAAAGGGCGAAAGAGTAAGCATTGATACAAGGGCTAACAATGTTGAACTTGAAAAATATAATGAAAAGTATGAAAACATTGCGCCTGCACACTCTATGAATGATAACAATGCTACAAAACAGAAGTTAAAACAAAAGAGTCAGCAATACAGAAAACAAGGTATGCGTTCAGGTAAAAAAGAAACTGAAGCAGAAAGACTCAAGAGAATTGAAGCAGAAAGAGCAAAGAAAACTCTTGTTATTACTGTTCCTGAAGAAATCAGTGTTGGTGACCTTGCAGCGATGCTTAAAAGAACTGCGGCAGAAGTTATCAAAAAACTTTTCAGTTTCGGTGTAATGGCTTCAGTTAATGAAATAATAGATTATGATACTGCTGAAATCGTAGCAACAGAACTTGGTGCAAAAGTTAAAAAAGAAGTTGTTGTTACTATTGAAGACAGAATTATTGACGATAGTCAGGATGATGAAAAAGACCTTCTCCCAAGAAGTCCTGTTGTAGTTGTTATGGGTCACGTTGACCACGGTAAAACATCACTTCTTGATGCTATCAGAAATACATCTGTTACAGAAACAGAGGCTGGTGGTATTACTCAACACATCGGTGCTTACAGAGTAAATCTTAACGGTCAGGAAATCACATTCCTTGATACACCGGGTCACGCAGCATTTACTGCTATGCGTGCGCGTGGTGCTATGGCTACTGATATTGCAATTCTTGTTGTTGCAGCAGACGACGGTATTATGCCACAGACAATAGAAGCTATTAACCACGCAAAAGCAGCGGGTGTAAGTGTTGTTGTTGCTATTAACAAAATGGATAAACCTGATGTTTCTCCTGACAGAATTATGCAACAGTTAACAGAACATGAACTCATTCCTGAAGAATGGGGTGGTGATGTTATCTGTGTTCCTGTTTCTGCAAAAGCAAGAATGAATATAGACAAACTTCTTGAATCAGTTCTTTTAGTTGCAGAAATGAAAGAATTAAAAGCTAACCCTAACAGAGCAGGTAAAGGTATTGTTATTGAAGCAAGACTCGACAAAGGTCGTGGTCCTGTTGCATCATTACTTGTTCAGAATGGTACTGTTAAAACAGGTGATATTATCGTTGCGGGTACTGCAGTTGGTAGAGTACGTGTTATGACAGACGACAAGGGCAGAAAAGTAAATGAAGCAGGTCCGTCTGTTCCGGTTGAAATTACAGGTCTTGCAGAAGTTCCTGTTGGCGGTGACCAGTTCGACTGTGTATCTGACGAAAAACTTGCAAGAGAACTTGTTGAACAAAGAAAACAACACAATAAAGAAGAACAGTTCAAGTCATTCCAGAAAGTTACACTTGATACTCTCTTTGATTCAATCAATGTTGGTGAACTCAAAGACCTTAATATTATTGTTAAGGCAGACGTACAAGGTTCAGTAGAAGCGGTTCGCCAGAGCCTTGAAAAACTTTCTAACGAAGAAGTTCGTGTAAGAGTTATTCACGGTGGTGTTGGTGCAGTTAACGAATCAGACGTTATGCTTGCTAACGCATCAAATGCGATTATCGTTGGCTTCAATGTTCGTCCTGATGCAGTTGCAGTTGCAAACGCAGAGCGTGATGGCGTTGAAATGAGAATGTACAGAGTTATTTATGATTGTATCGAAGAAATCGAAGCAGCTATCAAAGGTATGCTTGCACCTAAATACAGAGATGTTGAAATGGGTAAAGCAGAAGTAAGAAGCGTATTCAAACTTTCATCATCAGGTATGATTGCAGGTTCTTATGTTATTGATGGTAAAATTACAAGAAACTCAAAAATCCGTGTTGTTCGTGATGGTATTGTTGTTTCTGAAGACGAAATTGCATCTTTAAGAAGATTTAAAGATGACGTTAAAGAAGTTGCAACGGGTTACGAATGTGGTATAGGACTTGAAAAATTCAATGATATTAAAGAAGGCGACATTTTAGAAGCTTATATCGTTGAAGAATATAAAGATTAAGTTTTATTCTTTTTTATGAAAGGAGAAAACTATGAGCACATATAAACAAGACCGTGCGGCAGAAGATATTAAAAGAGAACTTGCCGCAATTATAAGAGAACTCAAAGACCCAAGAATATCGGAGCATATTATAAGTGTTTCAAGAGCAGAAGTTACAGGTGACCTTTCTTATGTAAAGGTTTATGTCAGTGCAATTGAGGGAATGGATGTTGCAAAACAGGCAGTAAAAGCACTTACAAATGCTTCGGGACTTGTCCGTAGAGAAGTTGGCAAAAGATTACGCTTGAGAAAAGCACCGGAACTTAAATTTATTGCCGATGACTCTATTGAGTATGGTATGAGTATCGCTAAAAGATTAGAAGGATTAGTAGAAAATTCATCAGACGACGAATGATTCTTTCCCGAAAGGATGTCAGATATGGTTATTGACTTAAAGAAATGTGTTGAACTTTTAAAAGAAAATGATAATTTTCTTGTTTTATCACATGAGCATCCCGATGGTGATACATTGGGCAGTGCATTCGCATTGATGGCTGCGCTTAAAAAGATGGGCAAAAAAAGAGCGTTTAAATGTTCGGATGAATTGTCAAAAGACTTTTCTTATATGTCAGATGAATTTACTTGTGATGATGTAGGGGAAACTCCTTACATCATCGCGGTAGATGTTGCTGACACACATCTTTTAGGTGATTTGTCAGAAGAGTATGGGGAAAAAATAAATCTTTGTATTGACCACCACATGTCAAATGCATATTTTTCTGAAAACCTTCTTTTACAAGACAGGGCTGCTGCCTGTGAAATTGTGTTTGAAGTTATTAAAGAACTCCAGGTAGAAATTGACGAGTATATTGCAAATTGTCTTTATACAGGTATTTCTACTGATACAGGTTGTTTCCGCTATCAGAATACAAACGCAAAAACATTCAGAGCAGTTGCAGAACTTTTTGAAATTGGTGTAAATACAAAAATGATAAACAAGCTCATGTTTGAAACGAAATCAAAAAGCTTTTTAAAGCTTGATTTATTAGCAAGAAAAACACTTGAATATCATTTCGATGATAAATGTGCAATAATCACAATTACTCAGAAAATGTATGAAGAAAGTGGTTCAAACGAGCATGAGTGTTACCCTATAACGGCATTACCTCGCCAGATTGAAGGTGTTTTGGTAGGTGCTGTTATAAAAGAAAAACAAAATGGTGCTTTCGGTATTTCTGTAAGAACTGAAGGCGATATTGATGCTTCAGCAATTTGTGCTGTTCTTGGTGGCGGTGGTCATGCGGGTGCAGCAGGTTGTGAAGTTAAGGCAGACTACGAAACTGCAACGAAAAGAATTTTAGATGCAATTGCGTCTAAATTAGGTTATTGATATGACAGGTATAATTCCTTTAAAAAAAGGCGAAAATATGACCTCTTTTTTAGCTGTGAAGCGTGTACGCGGAATTACCGGCGAAAAAAAGTGTGGTCATACCGGTACATTAGACCCTATGGCAACAGGTGTTTTGCCTGTTGCTTTAGGTGGTGCTACAAGATTTATAGAACTTTTACCTACCCATATAAAAGCGTATAAAGCAACTTTTAAATTGGGAATTAAAACAGATACACTTGATATTTGGGGCGAAGTTATTGAAAAAAGTGAAAAAACTGCGTCTTTGGAACAAATCAAAGAAATTTTACCGCAGTTTACCGGTAAAATAAGACAAGTTCCTCCAATGTATTCGGCTCTCAAAAAAGATGGTGTAAGGCTTTATGAGTTGGCTCGTCAGGGTATAGAGGTTGAAAGAGAAGAACGCGAATGTGAAATTTTTAAATTAGAAATTTCACAAGAATCAGAAAATGAATTCTCTCTTTTTACTGAATGTTCAGCAGGTACTTACATCCGTTCTTTAATAGGTGATATTGGCGAATGTTTAAATACAGGTGCTACTATGACATCTTTAAACAGAACATTTGCCTGCGGAATAAGCGAAGACGAGTGTATCACTTTAGATGAATTAGAAAATTACAGGGATAATAACGAATTGGAAAAAATTATTGTTCCTGTTGATAAAATGCTTATGAGTTATCCTTTGGTAAGTGTTTCAAAAGCGCAGGGAGTTCGTTTTAAAAATGGCGGTGAACTTTTTAAAGGTCGTATTAAAGGTGCAGTTCCGCAAGGTTTAGTACGGGTTTACTGTGAAAATGAGTTTTTAGGACTCGGCGAATCATTGTCTGAAAGCGAAAATCTTACTGTTAAAAGGGTATATGTAGAAAGATAAATAAAATATCTGTTCAGGAGATATTTATGGTGAAAAATAATGGCGGGTTAGCGGTTGCTCTCGGTACATTTGATGGTTTTCATTCAGGTCATAAAATGGTAATTGAGAAAACAAAATTGTCATACGCAGAAAGTGCGGTGCTTTTATTTGACGAGCATCCTCAGAAGGTACTTTTTCATAAATCACCGGGTGAGCTTATAACCAGAAGTGAGAGAGACAAATTATTGAAAAAATGGAATATAAAACCAATTACAATAAGTTTTTCAGAAATTATGTCGCTCTCTTATGAAGAATTTTTTTATAAAATATTGTTGGAGAAAATTGGTGCAACAGCTCTTTCTTGTGGCTTCAATTACAGATTTGGTGCTAAAGCAGAAGGTAATGCTGAAATTTTAAAGGCATTGTGTAAGAAAGAGAATATAGAACTTTTTGTGAGCGAAGCAGTAGAATTTGAGGGTGAACCGGTTTCTTCGACAAGAATAAGAAATTTAATAAAACAAGGCGATATTGAGTCGGCAAACGCTATGCTCCAAAGAGAGTTTTCTTATGATTTTGTAGTTG
>JAFSBS010000443.1 GCA_017437165.1 Clostridia bacterium | reverse complement strand
TGTGTTCTTCTTGCACTAAAGCGCCATTCTCTGTCCCAATGGGTGTTAGATATAAAATGGCATTGTACTTGTTCGTTTTTCTTGTTATCCATAATACACACCTTATCCTTTAATAATTTTCATAATATCAGCGAATGTATCACAGAAGTGAGTACAAACTGCTTTAGTACCGCTTGATTCAATGTTGCCACCGGCAATACCAATTGTGGTGTAGCCCGCAAGTCTTACAGAGCAAGCACCTGCACCGCTGTCTTCAATACCGATAACTTTGCTTCTGTCAGAGAATGCTTCACCAAGACCTACGATAGATGTTTCAGAGTAGAGCCAAGGGTGTGGCTTTGGAGACAATTCACCTAATGTACCAACTGAACCTTTTCTCAATGGGAAACCTGCAGAAATAATTGCATCATAAAAATCTTTAGGGTCGCCCATACCGAGGGTTTTAAAAGCAGAAAGAATTTCAGGCCATGCTTTTTCATAAAGACCAGACGTTACAAGACCGATTTTAATACCCATATCTTTTAATTCAAGTAAGAAATCTTTAACGCCTTCAGTTGGAGTGAAAGCACCGTCTTTACCTCTGCCTTGCATAATTTCTTCCATCTCTCTGTGAGTATGTTCGAAATAGTAGTTTCTTGCTTTTTCCAAAGATTCACCGGGGCAGTATTTATCAATACAATATTGTAAGTGTTCAGATACACTGTGTCCTGAAACAAACGGAATATCACTGTCTTCAAGTTGGAATTTAGGATTACCTAACATACTCGCAGTAGTCATTTCAATAATCCAGATCCAGAACTCTTCACTTCTTACAGTTGTACCGTCTAAATCCATTAAAACTGCATTTAACGGATATTCAGTTTTAACAGGGTAAACAGGGTAATAAACAGGGTAAGCAATGGCAGATTTTACACACGCTAATGTGTGGGTGCCAAAGCTTACAAATTCAACCTTTTGGTCACCTGTTGCTACAACGAATTCTACTCCGTTTTTGCCTGCAACGAATTTACCGTCTTCAGTAGCAGGAAGAAGATGGAAACCGCTTGTTGCATCAACTTCACCAAGGTCGGGAATATAAAGTTTTTTGTCGAGTAACATAATTAAAAAATCCTTTCAACATAGATAAATTTATTTTATCATAATACTTTCGATATGTAAACTTTATTTACTAATTTTTTTTGGTGTTTTTAAAAATATCTTTCTAACGAAGTTATTGACAAAACTTGGTGCGAGTAGTATATTTAAAATAGTCTGCTTCGGTAGATGAAATGTTATTTTTTGGAGGAATAAAAAATGAAAAAAGTTTTATCCGTGCTTTTGGCAACTTTAATGTTATTAACATTACTTATGCCATTAAGCGTATTTGCAAAGAATGGTCCGTACCCTGTCGATTGGGATAATATGACCGAAGAAGATTGGGAAAATCTTGAGACAATTTCTATGATTAGTGTTATGGATTACGAAACATACGAAATAGGTTATTTATACCCTGAATTTATGTCAGCGGAAATGCCTGTTGCCAAAAAAGGTATTTCTTACGATGTGAAAACCAACACACTCACACTCAATAACTACAAGAGTAATGAAATGCTTATGATGAGTGCTATGGGTGACGATTTTAAAATTAAAGTAAGCGGTTACAATGAAATTGGTTGCATTGGCTCTCTCGATTTAGGTTGGGGCGGCTCAATTACCGTTACAGGTAATGGTGTACTTGTAGTAAATAATAACAAGACATATCCTGCAGCAGTTTCAATGGATGTTTCAGGTACAGGTTATGGCTTCTTTAAAACCGAAAAAAGCGTTGCTGTAAAACTTATCGGTAATATTGATACTGATTTAGGCGAAGCAGAACCGACAATCTATGTTTCAGGTTCAAAAGAGGCAGATTCATCAAAAGTAATTATGCTCAATGGTGATGTGAAAGCAAGTGAAGCTAATAAGAGCGAAAGTTACGATTACGTTGAATACGTACAGACAGAGGTTCTCTGGGTAGATGAATATTATGGTTTCGGTGATTTCTACACATCAGAACAAGAAGGTTTAAAAGGTAAACTTTACATAGGTGAAGAAAGTTACGAAGAAGACCTTTACTATATGTATGAAGTAGTTTACGATGAAGAATTAAAGAATTATGTTGCGATTTTTGAAGAAGACCTTGAAGATATATATCTTGATGAATTCGGCTTTACAAAAGTAAGTGGTGACACAACAGTTCCTGCAACAATTCTTGAAATTGATTTTGAACCGATTGAGTTAGATACTTGTATTGATGAAAATGACAAAGTTTGCGTATTCTTTGATTATTCAGATGAAGAAGCAGGCGAAGATATAGAAGTTTACGAAATTGTAGAACACTCAAAGTATGGTAAGTTAGCACTTATGAATAACCCAAAAAGTACTTATAAAGAGTTAAAAGTTGCGTCAAGAGAAAAATATTATGACCATACTAACGAAAGCACAACTATTACAACAAACACAATAGTTACAAAAGTACCGGGCAAAGTTACACTCAAAAAAGCAGCTTCTGCTTTTGGTGGTGTAAATGTTACTTGGAATGCAGTTTCAGGTGCAGACAGTTACACAATTTACAGAAAAGTGGCGGGTGCAAAGAGCTGGTCAACACTTGGTACATCTAAAACAACAAGTTATTTAGATAAAACAGCAAAAACAGGAACAAAATATACTTACACAGTAAGAGCAAAAAATATTATTGGTCTTGGTTCTTATGATTCAACAGGTGTAAGCACAACTTACATTGCAGCACCTACTGCAAAAATTGCAAATGCTTCTAATGGTATTAAAGTTTCATGGAACAAAATTTCAGGTGCAACCGGCTACACAGTTTATCGTTCACAATATTCAGGCGGTAAATGGTCAGGTTGGAAAAATATGGGTACTGCAAAGGCAGATAAATCTTCTTGGACTGATAAATCTGTAAAAAGCGGTGTTCAGTACCGTTATACAGTTCGTACAGTAAGTGGTAAATCAGTAAGTAGCTTTAAAGCAACAAGCGGTTTAGTTTATCTTTCAACACCTACCGTAAAAATTGCAAATGCTTCTACCGGTGTAAAAGTTTCATGGAACAAAATTTCAGGTGCAAAGAATTATATTGTTTATCGTTCAGAATATGCAAGCGGTAAATGGTCAGGCTGGAAGAAAATAAGCACAGTTGGTGCAGTAACAAGCACAGTAGATAAAACTGCAAAATCAGGTGTTTATTATAAATATACAGTAAAAGCAGTAAACGGCAGTTCAACAGGTGCATTTAAAGCATCTTCACAATTATTCTATTTAGCACAGCCTACCACAAAAATTACAAATGCATCTAATGGCATTAAAGTTTCTTGGACAAAATCTGCAGGTTCAAAAGGCTACACAGTTTATCGTTCAGAATATGTAAATGGTAAATGGTCAAGTTGGAAAACAATGGGTACTGCAGCAGCAACAAAAACTTCATGGACAGATAAATCTGTAAAAGCTGGTGTACAGTACAAATATACAGTTCGTGCTGTAAATGGTAAAGTTAAGAGTACATTTACTGCAACCAGTGGTCTTGTAAGACTTGCACAACCGGCAGTTAAAGCAACTCTTAACGAAAATAGCGTAAAAGTAAGCTGGAATAAAATTTCAGGAGCAAAAAGCTACACAGTTTATCGTTCAGCATTAGTAGATGGTAAGTGGACATCATGGGCAACAGTTTCTTCGCAGACCGCAACATCTTTTGTAGATAACGAAGTAACAGAAGGTGTAACTTACCGTTATACAGTAAGAGCAGTAAATGGTAAATCGTTAAGTTCTTTCGTTGCAAGTGCAAATGTAATAATTCCTGCGACACAAGAAGATGTAGCGTAATTAAGACGAAACCACAGCGAGAAATCGCTGTGGTTTTTATTGTAATTTGACGAATTTATATAAATAGTGTATCATAATACCATTGATTCGAATCTTGTTCGGAGGGGTGTTGTATGAAAAAAACAATATCAATTATTTTAACTGCAATTCTTTTTATTACAATAGTAATGCCTGTGAGTGTATTGGCGGGTAACGGACCTTATCAGAACAAAGGTGAAAACGATTCCTGTATGGCAATCATCAGTTTTGTTGATGTTTATGGTGATATAAGCTATATTTATCCGTCAAAAACAGGTAAATATGAGAACTCGAAAAATATAAATTACGATGCAAAAAATAATACACTTGCTCTTAATAATTTCAGTACAAATGATATTATGGTTGTGACAGCTATGGGTGATGATTTTAAAATCAAACTCGGCGGTTACAATGAATTAGGGTGTATTATTGCAGATGGTCTTACCTGGGGTAACTCAATTACAATCAATGGTAAAGGTGTGCTCTATGTAAATGAAAATAAGAGTTATACAGATGCAGTTTATGTAGATGGTAGCGGTACGGGAAAAGCATTCTTTAAAGTTGAAAAAACAGTAGGTGTAAAACTTTTTAAAGGTGAAGATAATTCTGTAGGTGTTTACGGGGTAGCCGAAGCGGATTCTGAAAAAATAATTATTTTAGATGGTAATGTAACTTCAGGTGAAACTTCATCTTATAAATTTGTACGCAATATTTACGAGCAGGAAAAAGTGAAATTAGTTGAGCGTTACAAGGGTGCCGGTATATTCTGTGGTAAAACAGGTGCCGGTAACGAAAATAAAATTTTTATTGCAGAACTTTCAGATGAAAACAAAAATGCTTACGATGTGGCAGAAGTTGTTTTTGACAATGAGTTAAAAAAATATGTTGTTCTTCCTTGCAATGAGAATAACAAAAATATTTTACTTGAAGAAAATGGCTACATATCATTAGCAGAAGACAAATACCCTGAAGATGTACTTGTTGTTGATGATTTTGTCGTGAATATGAATGTCTGTATTGACGAAAGCAGTAAAAGATGCGTGTTTATAGATTATTCCGTTGCAGAAAAACCTGAAAGTGATATTGAGGTTTATGAAATTCTTGAACATACGAAATATGGCAAATTAGCTCTTGTCTATAATCCTAAAAAGACTTATAAAGAATTAAAAAAGGTGAATAGTATAACAGAATATAATCACACCAATACTTCTGATTCTGTTACGGTAAATTCTGTACCAAGAACGGTTCCGCAAAGGGTTGTTTTAAAGAGTGCTGTAAACTCTTTTGGTGGTGTAAGAATTTCGTGGAATGCAACGAGTGAAACAGAGTGTTACAGAGTTTATCGTGCGCAATTTGTTAATAACAAATGGTCAAACTGGACACAATTGAGTACTGTGACAACAACAGATTATCTCGATAAAAACGCAATGAGTGGTGCGTTTTACAAATATACAGTAAGAGCAGAAAATGTTTTAGGACTTGGTAAATTTGACAGTAACGGTGTAAGTGTTACTTATGTGTCATCACCAACACCTACAGTTTTAAACTCAACTGATGGTGTGAAAGTTTCCTGGAATAAAGTTCAGGGTGCTACAGGTTACGCCATTTACCGTGCGCAAACAGTTAATGGTAAATGGACCGGTTGGAAAGAGTTATGTACACAAAAGTCATCAAAATCATTCTGGATAGATACCGGTGTGGTTACAGGCGGAACTTATAAATATACCGTAAGAGCAATAAACAATAAAGTTAAAAGTGGTTTTGCAGCGACAAATGAAATAGTGCGTCTTACTGCACCTGTAGTTAATGTTGCAAATTCATCAAATGGTGTTAATATCAACTGGTCAAAGGTAAGTGGTGCAATAGGCTACAGCGTTTACAGAGCCGAAATGTTAAATGGTAAGTGGTCAACATGGAGAGTTGTTGCAAATGTAGGTGGAGTAACAGGATACACAGATAAAACGGTTGTTTCCGGGAAAACTTACAAATACACTGTTCGTGCTAAAAACGGGAATTCCTTAAGTGTTTATAAGGAGTCAAATTCATTATTATATATCGCAGAACCGACAGTAACGATTGCAAATGCTACCAATGGCATTAAGGTTTCGTGGTCAAAGTCAAACGGTGCAACGGGCTATACAGTTTACCGTTCACAATATAAAAATGGCAAATGGTCCGGTTGGAAAAATATGGGTACAGCAAATGCCGCTAAATTCAATTGGGTAGATAAAAGCGTAAAAGCAGGTGAGCAATACAGATACACAGTCCGTGCAATAAATGGTAAGGTGAAAAGTACATTTACTGCTACTAAAGGGCTTACAAGACTTTTAGCACCAACAGTAAAAATTGCGAATGCTACTACCGGAGTGAAAGTTTCCTGGAATAAAGTTCAGGGGGCAACAAACTACTATATTTATCGTGCTGAAACAGTAAATGGTAAGTGGTCAGCATGGAAAAATCTTGGAAAAACAGGCAATGTAAATTTATATATTGACAGTACTGTAACAAGCGGTGTTACATATAAATATACAGTAAAAGCGTGTAACTGGACTTCATTGAGCGTATATAAAAATTCTGATGGTTTATTGTGTTTATTACCACCGACAGTAACAGTTGAAAATGC
>JAFSBS010000442.1 GCA_017437165.1 Clostridia bacterium | reverse complement strand
TTTTCTATCCTGCAGATTTCACTTTTATTTGTCCTACTGAGCTTGAAGATTTAGCGAACAAGTATGAAGAATTCAGAAATGTCGGTTGTGAAATATATTCAGTTTCTACTGATACTCACTTCGTTCACAAAGCTTGGAACGATGCTTCTGAAAGAATCAAAAAAATCAATTTCCCAATGCTTGCAGACCCTACACACGAAATTTCAGAAGATTTTGAAGTTCTTATTGAATCTGACGGTTTAGCAGAGCGTGGTACGTTTATTATTAACCCTGAGGGAAAAATTGTAGGTTATGAAATTACTGCGGGTAATGTTGGTAGAAATGCAGAAGAACTTTTCCGTAAGGTTCAGGCTTGTCAGTTCGTTCATGCTCACGGCGATGAAGTTTGTCCTGCTAACTGGAAACCAGGTGCTGAAACACTTAAACCAAGTCTTGACCTTGTAGGTCAGTTATAATGGATTTACAAAAAATAAACAAAGATAATTTATATGATGTAATAATAGTTGGTGGCGGTCCCGCAGGACTTACCGCCGCTCTATATCTCGCCCGTGCTAAATACAGAGTATTATTACTCGAAAAAGAGCAGTTCGGTGGTCAGATTACTATTACAAACGAAGTTGTAAATTATCCTGGTATAGAGAAAACAAGTGGTAAAGCACTTACCGATACAATGCGTCGTCAGGCTGAAAGCTTTGGCGCAGAGTGTTTAATCTGTGAAGCTAAAGGTTTTGAAGCTACTGGCGAAATAAAAACTGTTCACACAGACCAGGGGGATTTTTATTGTTTCGGTGTCTTGATTGCCACTGGTGCACACCCAAGAACAGTTGGTTTTAAGGGTGAAGAAGAGCACAAAGGTCGTGGTGTTGCTTATTGTGCTACTTGTGATGGTGAATTTTTCACCGACAAAGAAGTGTTTGTTATAGGTGGCGGTTTTGCTGCTGCTGAAGAAAGCGTTTTTTTAACTAAGTTTGCAAAACACATAACAATTTTTATAAGAAAAGATGATTTCAGTTGTGCCGCTTCTGTAGCAGACAAGGCAAAAAATCACGAGAAAATAACTGTTGTGCCAAATACTGTAGTTGAAGAAGTCTCAGGTGAAAGTGGGCTTAATTATATCCGTTATAAAAACACAAAAACAGGTGAAATTTCAGAATACCGTGCTGAAAACGCTGACTTTTTCGGTGTGTTTGTATTTGCCGGATATTCTCCCGACACAGAACTTGTAAAAGATATAATTGAACTGAATGAGCACGGATATATTATTACCGACTCTGAGCAAAAAACAAATGTTGACGGAATTTATGCTGCTGGAGACGTTTGCATAAAACCACTTCGTCAGATTGTAACTGCTACTGGTGACGGTGCTTTGGCTGCTACCGAGCTTGAAAAATATGTTGCAGAAATGCAACAAAAAACAGGGCTGTATCCAGAACAACCAAAAGCAAAAGTTGTTGAAAAACAAAATGTTAGAGAAGAAAATATTTCTCATAATTCAAACGAAGCTTTTTCAAGTGAAATAAAACAACAGTTATTAGATGTTTTCAGTAAGTTTGAGCGTAATCTTGTGTTGAAGCTTTATTTAGATAATCGTACTGTTTCAAATGAGTTAGAAAGTTTAATCGAAAACATCTCAACTCTTACAGATAAAATTACAGTAACAATTGCTGAAAAAAATACTACGTCAGGTGTAGCTCCATGTGTACGCGTTTTTCTTGAAGATGGCAGTGATACAGGTATTGCGTTTCATGGTGTTCCGTCTGGTCATGAGTTTACAACATTTGTGATTAGTCTTTATAATGCATCAGGACCAGGTCAACAACCGGATGAACAAACTATTCAGGAAATTAAAAAAATAAAAAATAGCGTAGATATGAAGATTCTTGTAACGTTATCGTGTACTATGTGTCCTGATTTAGTTATTGCTTGTCAGCGTATAGCAACGTTAAATCCAAATATCCGTGCCGAAGTTTACGACATTCAGCATTTTGATGAATTAAGAAAAAAATATAACGTAATGAGTGTTCCATGTCTTGTTATCAATGATGACAAAGTATCTTTCGGCAAGAACAATATAAATCAGGTGTTAGAATTAATAAAACAAATATAAACTTTAATTAAAAAGAAAACGCAACTGATTTATTTCAGTTGCGTTTTTAAATAAATAACAAACCTTATTTTTACCAAAGTTCGTTCGGTGCTGAGGTTCATACACTTGTTAAGCAGGACTTGATGTACTTTACCCATCATTCGCTACATGAACTCTGGTTATGTTCGCCTTTGGTGAGGTCTGGTTCAAGTCCTTGAGTATGTTTTTAAGTAAGATAATAAAAAAACAACCTTGGTAATTCTACCAAAGTTGTTTGGTGCGGGTAGCAGGACTCGACGGCGCTCGCTACGCTTTGCCGTCAACGGCAAC
>JAFSBS010000441.1 GCA_017437165.1 Clostridia bacterium | reverse complement strand
CTTTTTCATTTTAATTTTCTTCTCCTTTTTTATTTATTTCTGCAATTTTTTCTATTCCTGACATCTGCATAATTTTATAATTTCTGTTATCCAAATTATCTACACGAATTTTCTTACCGAGTGTGGTGGCATATCTGTAACGCCCCATTACAAGACCTACTCCTGAAGAATCCATAAAACTCACGCCACCAAAGTCAAGAACCAAAATTTTTGCTGTTTCCGAAGTCGAGAGAGCATCATCTATTGTTTCTCGTATTTCGGGTGCAGTATGGTGGTCGATTTCGCCTTTTATAAATGCGTACAGATATTCATTTTTTCGTTTTATTGTTACCGACATTTTTTCACTTCCTTTGTTTTTTGATATAATACAACAACCACAATGAGAAATTTGTCATAATGTGACAAAAGAAAAAGATGCTGTAAAAACTTTGCGTTTTTACAGCATCTAAAAAATTATTATTTAAACTTCTTTTTCACTTTCAAACAACTCACCACGAAGGTCAACTTCTCTGAATGGTGTTGCACCGCTGACATCAAAAATATATTTACCCAAATCTATTCGTGCAAAATCGTGTGGACATTTTCTTTTACCATAGTTTGGTTTTTCCATATAATTTGCACCATAGTCGAATGTCAGATAACCTGTACTATCAACAGGAACCGGTGCTTTTGTAGTACCGAAATCAACATAAACTGTATCTTCAAGACCTGCTTTTGGCAATGGTCCGTCTTTAAGTTTTTTACCAACCCCATCTATAAGAAGCGTTGCATCTTTTTTATTTTTGAACAGTTTAATAAAGAACTCGAACCACCAGTGATAAAAACCTATTGGAAATAATCTTAAAAACGGAAGAATTATTTTAGTCTGGTAATACATGTGTTTTCTTCTTGCTTCGTTGTACCATCTTAAAATTATACAGTAATATAAAATCACTAACATAAGACTCTGCATTACTCTTAATGGTTTAAAATTACTTGTTTTATCGTAAACGAGTACATCTACAAAAATACCATCAGGAAAAACATTCTTTGCAGAAAATGTTGTAGAGAAATATGTTGATTTGAGCCTTACTTTTTCAATTGCGTAATGGCTACCACTATTATTGAATGGTGATGAAAATTCAAATTTGTCATTAAGATTTTCTTCACATATTCTTCTGAATTTTTCGTAATCCTCACGAAGCATACCTATATCGAGGTCATCATCCCACGAAATCGGTTCATTTTCTCTTATTGCACCTAAAAGTGTACCACCCGCAAGGAAATATTTAATATCATTCTCAACACAAATCCTGTCAATTTCTTTGAGAATTTCAATTTCAAGTGCTTGTATCGTTTTAATTCTGCCCGCATAAAATTCTGTATTATCTGAAATATCGTACTCCAAATCAGAAAAGAATGAAATTGCGTGTTTTACCGCAGTCTTTAAATTAAAACTTGTTTCAAATCCCAAAAAATTGAATTTAAGACAATTCATACAGGAATACTCACGTTCAAGTCCCTGTGAAAGATTCTTTTCTAAAGAAAAGTCGTTTGGGTAAATCTCATATAAAATTTCTTTTATATCTGCAACAGTAACTTCTTCTGAAGCAACATTGTAAATATGACCGCCTTTTGCAGAAATTGAAGAAAGAAAAATATTTTCACAGGCATCTCTTATATAAGAAATAGTGAATTTCCTTTTATAGTCATCATTAGTTATAGCAACCTTTTTATTACGTACACACTCCTGTACAAGTGTTTTAAAATCAACGCAAGGAGTACTGTAAAAATCAGGTGAGAAAATATTATCAAAACGCAACAAGGTTACATCAAGACTACTTCCACTTACTTTTTCTCTTAACAATTTTTCGATTTCAAAATAATAATCAAGTTCCGGTGTTTTTTCGCAATGTTTCTCAAGATAAAAACTCAATTCTCTTTCAGCAAGTGAAGTTGGTCCGTTACTAAAAAATGGAATTTCAGGGAGAATAACACTTAAAACAAGTTTGTTTTTTGCTTTTTCTTTTGAAAATTCCAATATTTTTTTTAATTCAGTTATTGTCTCATCTTTTTCTTTTAAAAAATTACAATCTATAAAGAAATAAAAAAGTGTATTTTCAATCAAAGGTGTACATTCTTCGTAATAGCTGTAATGAACTGAAGTAACACCTGTTTCATCAAGGATTTTTTTACGATTATCATTTTCATTACCATTACTTAAATATTCTACATAGTGAAATACATTAAACTTTGAATTTGCATTTGCAACTGCGTTTAACATATAATCACAAAGAAATGTATTACCCCCGCCTAATACCACATTTTTAAACTTCGGGAATTTCTTTTTCTTTCTTTTTATTGCTTTAAAATGAACTTTTAACGCTTCGGTAGTCATTATAAGTTCGTCATTAACAACTAATTGCTTCATTCAGAAACGCTCCAATTTACATTAAACAAATAATATCTTCTGCCATTTTTCTTGTACAATCCACAGTGTTTTCAACATATTTGTTTATAAATGATTTTAAATAGTCATAATCATAAGGTTTTTCAAGACTTTCTACCAATGCTTTTGCATCAGGCTCTTTAAACCCCGGAAGTTCGTTGTAATCAATTACGAAACCTCTTGCGACATCGTAATTATTCATATCGTAATTATAGAAGTAAAGTGCTATATTTTTCACACCGGCTTCGTAAACAACACAAGAATAGTCACTAATCATTTTGT
>JAFSBS010000440.1 GCA_017437165.1 Clostridia bacterium | reverse complement strand
TTTATTATTATGTGAAAGTTTATTTGTTGAGGTGTGTTTATGAAAACTAAAACTTTGAAAAAGTCAAAACCTGAAACTACAAATAAAAAGTTTGACTTTAAAAAAGCAAATACCGATAACCTTAAAAAGATCAATTTATTCCAGAAGAAAGATAAGTCAAAGCAAACCCGTGAACAACAAGAAGAGGGTCTTCTTGTTAAGAATATGATTATCATTGCAATTATTGCTATGTACTATGCAATTAACAAGGCTACAAATGGCATGGTAAAAGAAGGCATTATAATAGCAGTTGCTGTTGCAGTAGTTGTTGCAGTGTTCTTTGTTCTTAAAAAACTTAAAGTTAAAATTTATGCGCGTGGTGCCCTGATTACATCGGCACAACTGTTGTTGATTTTTGGTATCTCGTTCTTTGGAACAAGCCTTACCGACGACTTTATTTTATACGCAGTAAGTGCTGTTATGACCGGTATTTATTTCAGACCGTCTTATGTAATTATTCAGGCAGTACTTCTTAATGGTTTCTTGTTAGGTGTTTATACACTAAATCCGGATATGTTTGGTTTTAATCCAAAAGATATCCCAATGTGCTGGATTTGTTCAAATGCTTCAATGATTGTTTGCTATATGATGGTTAACCGTGGTAAAACTCACATTGAAAGAGCAGAAAAAGAAGCCGAAGAGAGTACAAAACTTATCAGCGAACTTGCTAATATTCATACACAGCTTTCTTCAAATGTTTCAGATACATATCATGAAATTATTAGTCTTACTGCTGCGGGTGAATCAATCCAACAGGCAGGTGACAATCTTCAGACAACAAATGAAGATATTGGTTACACAGTTGCTGAAACTACTGATGCAGTTCATACACTCTTCTCAGATATTGCACAGTGCGTAACATCATCTGACAAAATTTCAGGTGTTGTTTCAAGTGTTAATACAATGGTTGTTACAAACCACGATAATATTGAAGCAACCGCAACACACCTTAGTTCTGTAGATAACAGTATGGTTCACCTTGACCAGCTTATTAACAATCTTCAGGAAGCTATGGAAAGAATCAAAACATTCTCTAATGAGATTGATAATATTGCACGTCAGACGAATATTCTTTCACTTAATGCAGCAGTTGAGGCTGCTCGTTCGGGTAAAGCGGGTGCAGGTTTCGCTGTTGTTGCCGGTGAAGTAAGAACTCTTGCGGCACAAAGTAAAGAATGTTCAAATGCTATTAACTCTGTTATCGGCGAGTTAGATGCTATGATGGTTTCAACTAAAGAACAGTCTGAAATCGGTGTTACTGCGGTTAATGAATCACAAAAACAGCTTGGCATCTTAAATGATAGTTTCACAACTCTTAAAGATCAGATTGATCAGGTTGAACAGGCTATTGAGGAACAGACATTTGCAATTCAGAGAATGCAACAAATCGGTTCAGATTTAGTTGAAAAAATGAAAAAAGTTGACTCTGACTGTGTTAACGGTAAAACAGATGCTGATGGCTTGTTTGAACAAATTGTTCTCTTTAATGACAGTATGCAAATACTTTCCAAGAGTGCGGATAGCATTAAGTCATTGACAGATTCAATTTCTTCTGAAATTGATGGTGAATAAGTAAAATAATGAGAACGGGGGTTGAACAAAATTCAATCCCCGTTTTAAAATTTGATTATAGGATATACTAAAAATATGAAAAATATTAAAAGTTTAAAAATTATTATA
>JAFSBS010000439.1 GCA_017437165.1 Clostridia bacterium | reverse complement strand
AATATACAACAGTAACGAACATGCTACGTGCAGTACCTTCAAACATTGAAATATCTGCATCGATATATGCTGCGTTTAAGTCATGCATTTTCTGTTCTGCGATTTTTCTTACTTGCTCTCCGGTAATTGTTGCAACTTTTGTTTTGTTCGGTACACCTGAACCGCTTTCAATACCACATGCTTTCTTAATAAGAACAGCAGCAGGTGGTGTCTTTGTAATAAATGTGAAAGAACGGTCTGCGTAAACTGTGATAACAACAGGGATAATAAGACCCATATCGTTCTTTGTGCGTTCGTTGAATTCTTTTGTGAACGCCATAATGTTTACGCCGTGTTGACCTAATGCAGGACCAACAGGTGGTGCCGGAGTTGCTTTACCAGCGGGAATCTGTAATTTAATAAGACCTACAACTTTTTGAGCCATGTTTTGCACCTCCAAAATTCGTGGTATGGCGGAACAAGAAGCTCGCCTTGCTCCTCCCACACGCGACAAATACTGTCGCATATAACCGCGTTAAATAACGCTTGTTACCAATGTTAATAGCAGTATTATTCTACTGCTCTCTGCACTTGATTAAGTTCAAACTCAACAAGTGTTTCTCTACCGAACATAGAAATAGTAACTCTTACCATATTCTTTTCGGTATCAATTGCTTCAACTACACCTGAGAAGCCTTCAAACGGACCATCTGTAACTGTAACCATATCGCCAAGGTCATAAGTAACCTCAACAATTTTATTTTCAATACCGAGTTTTTCAACTTCAGCATCTGTAAGTGGTACAGGTTTACTTTCAGGACCAACAAATCCTGTTACTCCACGAGTGTATCTGATAGCGTGCCAGGTTTCATTTGGAACCTGTGGTTGGTTATCATCATCGTATTCAACCGCAAGTTTAACAACGACATAACTTGGGAATATCATTCTCTCAACTTCGACTGTTTTGTCATCTTTAACTTCAACAACCTTTTCAAGAGGAATGCAAACATCAAGAATTTTATCTTGCATTTTACGGTTTTCAACAATTTTTGCGATATTACCTGCTACCTTATTTTCGTAGCCTGAATAAGTATGAATTACATACCATTTTGCATCGCCAGCCATAATGCACCTCCGAATAAAACCTAAGAATTAGTTTTCAGCAGTTTTGTCTTCTTCTGTTTCGTCTTCAGAATGATCGTGATCGTGATCATGATCATGTTCATCTGTTTCATCAGAAACATCTTCTGTTACTGTTTCGGTAACTTCGTTTGCTGCACTGTTAAGCGCACCAATACCACCTGAAACTGCAAAGTCGATTATCCAGACAACTGCACCGAGAACGAGAATTGTTGCAAGTACAATACCTGTACTTTTTACAATCATTTTTGGACCCGGCCAAACAATCTTCTTCGTTTCACCTCTGAGGTCTTTAAAGAAACGAACGATTCCTTTACCGACATTTTTAGGACTGAATTTAGAAGGACCTTTTTTTGCTTTCTTTTCAGTCTTTTTTGCCTTTTTAGCGGCAACCTCGGCATCTGTTACTTTTTTCTCGTCAGCCATAAGTTACCTCCTTACTTTGTTTCCCTGTGGAGAGTGTGTTTCTTGCAGAATCTGCAATACTTCTTCATCTCCAACCTATCCGGGTTGTTTTTCTTTTCCTTCATAGTGTTGTAATTGCGTTGTTTACATTCTGTGCAGGAAAGTGTAATTTTAACTCTCACGAACGGCACCTCCAATTTCTGATTAGCCTCCCTCTCAAAATTTAGGGCACAAAAAAAGAACCCTCTGAGAGGTGTAATGAGTATATCACAAGCGTTTTTATTAGTCAAGCATTTTCTTAAAATATGTCATTTTGAATAAAACCGAGCCTTTTAAACCACCAAAAAATGCTTCAAAAGACAATTTATAATGTTTTT
>JAFSBS010000438.1 GCA_017437165.1 Clostridia bacterium | reverse complement strand
TTATAAATCTTTTAAAAGAAAAGACCTACGGAAGCATTACACTTACCGAAATTGCTAAAAAGGCAGGCGTTTCAAGAAATGCCATTTACCGAAATTTTGAATCTAAGGATTTAATTTTAAAGAATTATTTGAATGATATTTCTTTAAAATTTATTGCAGAATTAAACGAAAAGCAAATAAATTCATATTACGATTATATACTCTCGGTTTTCACTCACCTGTGCTCACACAGTGAAATTACAAAAATTTTGGTTTCAGCAAATCTTTCGACCTTACTTTACGAATCATTTTTGCTTATTAAAGGCTCTTTCAGGGTAGATGATTCTATAAAGAATTATTATGAAAGCTACAGGATTGGTGCTTTATTTTTTGTTTATGTAACCTGGCTTGAAACGGATTGTAAAGAAACTCCTGAAGAGCTTACTGAAATAATGCTTAAAATTATGAACAACAAACCTGTTTTGCCATCAACTGATAATCAATAACAAAAACCTTTCAGATTTTTACGCTCTGAAAGGTTTTTCATTTATTTAAACAATTCTTCTTTATAATCATTATCTCTTTTAAACACGAAAACATCGCCATCTTCTGTACCATTCACTGTGCCGAAAACACCATCAACATATGTAAGTGCGGCTCCATCTTCTGCTGCTATTCCATCAAAATCAATTGTTTTGATTGCGTGTTTGAAATTATTCCAGGTTTTACCCTCGTAATGTGGGCAGAAGCACCCCTTTAAAATACCAAGACACTCCACGAATACAAATGAATGGTCTTCGCCACAATCGTCCCAACCCATTTCGAACCAGCACATAGCACCCGAAGAAAGCCCTGACAGCACAACGCCTTTTTCGTATGCTTCTTTTAAATATTTATCTGCTTTAGTCTTTTTAAAGGTGTTCATTAAAAATTCTAAATTGCCGCCACCTGCATATATAATATCAGCAGAAAGAATTTTGTTTTTTACATCTTCTTCAGTTAAACTTTCATCTGTTAAAAGAAGAGAATCAACAGTAGTTGAACGTTCTTTGAATGGTTTTAAAATAATTTCTGCGTCATCCATATCGTCAAACCCAGCAGTCGGTAAATATAAAACTGACGGATTATTTTTACCGCAGATTTCATAAATTTTTTCGATTATTGGCAACACCTCGCCATTTTCAAAAACTCCGCCACCGAGAGCAATTATCTTTCCCACAGGAACACCCTTTCTTGATATCATTTTTGCAATAAAATAAGTAATTCCTTAACTTAATTGAGAATTGAAAGTTGAAAATTGAAAATTCAGGAAACACTTCGTGTTTGATTTTATAATAATACCATAAAAAAACATTATTTTACATCAAATAACCATAAACGAAACAAAATATTTACTATTAAAAATTATAATTACGGCGTAGCCCCGAAATTTTCAATTTTCCATTTTCAACTTTCAATTATTTTTCTCCACTTTTCTCATCAAGTCTTTCTCGTTCTTGTTCTTTTCGTGAAAAGCCTTGTGCAATAGTTGGGAACTTGTTATCTGTATCCGCAGTTGGTTGAATTTCATAAGTTCCGTATTTATTTACTAATTGAAACGAATCGTCAGGTGCATCACCAACAGAAACCGCCGATGGTGTCATTTCAACCTGATATTCATCTACACCCTGTTCTTTTAAATTTTTCTTTTTATCATTTTTATTCATTTTCATCACCTGAAGTTAGTGTTTACAAATAATGTGGATTTATAACTTCAGGAGGTAGGAAACAGGAAGCAGGAACTAGGAATTAGTTTTATATGGTGTTTTGACATCAGTATTTTTAGCTATATAATCTATAGATGTACCATAATATTTCGCAAAGGCAAGTATTGTATCTAATGGTGGTATTCTTTCGCCATTTTCATATCTTATATAAGAATTTTTTGAAATGTATGCAATTTTAGCACATTGTTCCTGTGTTAAATCGTTATCTTCTCGTAATTCTCTTAATCTTGTATCCATATTCATCACCCAAAACCATTATACAAAATACTCCATTCGGGGTTGACAAAATACCCCAAACGGAGTAAAATAACATTGCTCCATTTGGGGTAATTTTTATAATAAAGGAGTATTTCAATGATTAGCGTAATAACCCAACTCTTAAACGGTCAAGTAAAACCATTTGAAGAAATCGGTAAAAACTCTGATGAAATTAAAGAACTGGAAAAATTCATCGAACAAAACTATAAAGAGTTACAAGAAGAGCTTAACGACAAACAAAAATATGTATTGCAAAAATACTCCGAATGCGTCGAAGAATATTTTAATCTTTTAATTGAAGATTCTTTTTGTGTTGGTTTCAGTTTAAGTACAAGAATTTTTACCGAAGCTATAATTAAATCAGAAAAATTATATATGAAATAATATCATAATGCCGACGCAGGTCCCACAATTATTCACTATTCACTGGAGCGAAGTGACCTTACCGCCCAACGCATCTTTGTCGATTTTGCTCTGCTATTTCTAAAACATTCTTCCTGGGTCGGTCTTATAACATCACGGGCAACATCGCTGAAAACACCCTGACGGTGATATTCTTTGAATGCTTTTTTTACTAATCTGTCTTCACCTGAATGGAATGTTAAAACCGCAACTCTTCCACCGGGTGCTAAAACAGACGGCAATTTTTCTAAAAATTCATAAAGCACTTCAAATTCACTGTTTATGTCAATTCTTATTGCCTGAAAGGTACGTTGACACGATTTTTTAATTGCTTCTTTCTGCTCATTTTTAGGGAGAAATGAAAGCGCTTCTGTAATACATTTTCTTAAATCAGTTGTAGTTTCAATTGGTCTTTTCTGACCTCTCCAACGACAAATTGCAGTTGCTATTTTATCGGCATAAGGCTCATCGGCATTTTCAATTAACATTCCTTCAATTTCTGCTTTTGTTAATTGCTTTAATCTGTCTGCACCGCTTACACCTTTTTGTGGGTTAAGTCTTAAATCAAGAGGTCCGTCAACTTTATAAGAAAAACCACGCTCCGGATTATCAATCTGCATTGATGAAACACCGAGGTCTGCAAGAATAAAATTAAATTTGTGCCCTGTTTCTTCTGATACTTTACCAATATCTTTAAAATTCTGAAGTCTTACTGTTAAAATATCTTCTCCGAAACCTGCTTCGGCAAGTCGCTTTTTAGTCTTTTCAGACTCAATCGGGTCAACATCAAGACCATAAATATGCCCTTTACCCTCTAATTTTTCAAGCATAGCTTTAGTGTGCCCACCATAGCCTAAAGTAGCATCCAAACCGATTTGTCCCGGTTGAATATTTAAAAAATCTAAAATTTCCTGCACCATTATAGAAATGTGCATACCTGCGGGTGTAGCACCACGAGCAATGATATGTGCTACATCTTCTTTATATTTTTCAGGATTTAATTCTTTATACTTTTCGCTGAATTTTTTAGGATGTGTACCAGAATAACGCTTTCTGCGTTTGTGTGGTACTTCACTATTCTGTAATTCAGCACTCTGTTTGTTTTCGTCCATTAAAACTTTTTCTCCGTAAATCAGTTGATTTTAAAATATAATATAAATTCTAACACATATTTATAATATATTCAACCAAACCAACCATATTTTTTAAGGTCGATTGTTCCATCACTTTCAAAAACAACCCCTTCTTTTTCTAAAAGTTCTCTTTGTGCATTTTCACCGCCGAAAGCGAAACTTTTAGCAACCTCACCATTTCGCGTTACAACTCTTTGACAAGGTATAATTCCCGGTTGTGGGTTTTTATGAAGTGCATAACCAACAACTCTCGCCCAACGAGGATTGCCGGCAAGAAGTGCAACTTGTCCGTAAGTAGCCACCTTGCCTTTCGGAATTGTTTTTACTACTTCATATATTTTTTCAAATACTGTCATAAATTTCAGACTCCTAATTAAATAATACCCAAGTATTATTATACTCAGGTATCACTTAATAATTATTTATTTTCTTCTATAAGCTTATTGCACAAACCCGGATCATCTGTGATTATTCCTGTTACTCCACAATGAATAAGTCTTTTAATTTCCTTTTCTTTATTAACAGTCCAAGGGTTTACCATTATACCCTCTTTGTTTGCTTTTTTTACA
>JAFSBS010000437.1 GCA_017437165.1 Clostridia bacterium | reverse complement strand
TTGATTAAATTTAATATATTTTTTTAATGTTTGCGTAAATCATTTGTAAATTGCTTGCCAAAATAATTAAAATTTATTACAATGTTTAATAGTGATGCAAGATTATTAATCGTGTGTTAAATTTTTAATTATAGGTGAAAAATGAAAGTAGTATATTTAGTTATTTTAGGATTGTGTAGTTATTTGTTTGGAAATATTAACTTTGCCAAACTTATATCAAAGTGTAAGAAAGACGATATAACCAAGCATGGTGACAGAATTTCAAAAATGCACAAATTTTACGAAAATTTACCTGAAGGTGATGCTGATAAATATTTGACTTCACTAACTAAAGAACCGTTTCATTTAGTGATTTGGGGTAATCTGAACCTTGATTTTGAAGAAGGAATAAAATTTGCAAGAGAAAACTATCCGGACGAACCGGAAGATAGACTTTTACAAAGGTATATTGAGGAAAATGATGAAATGCTTGAAGCTGAGCGAATACATCTTGATATTCAGTACAACCAACCAATTATCATTATTGGTGACTTAGGACTTTGGAATGGTCGAGCACACGGCTACAAGGATATTCCAAGCGGTAATATCAAAGACTGCTTATATTCTGATACGGATATGACGGAATGGTTTCTTGATGAAAAAGGAGACCTTCGAGCCGAAGCAGCCCATCACGATGGTACAAACTACTACTTGTACAGAGTCTTTAAGGATAATGTCACCGAAGAGCAAATTGAAGATTTTAAAGATAAAATATACCACGGAACTTTAACTGAAAAAGATATTGATAAATATACTCATAGATTGGGTGACGATATTGCAGGAGTTTATGGAATTGAACTTCCCGACATAAAAAAATCAATAAAAAAACAGTTAGAGTCACACAAGGCTGCAGTAGCATCCGAACCGAAAATGTCACATCAGAAAAATAATTAGTTGGAGGTTTAAAAATGAGCTATTTATTTATAATACACGACTCTTTTGGAGAAGTGGAATTGCATCCAAAACTTGATTTGATTGAGGTTAAGGATTTTATGGGAGAAACCCATCACAATTTATACATAGGGTTTGACTATTACGAAGATGGTGAAAAACTTCCGTATGCTGATTTTACCGTTAGTTTCGGAGAATACATTGGAATGAAAAACTGTGCGTATGTTGACACAAATAACTGTCGTTTTGCTGATGCAATATTGAAGACAGGTATTGCAACAGACACGAACCTTACAAAACAAAGCGGTTTTTGGGAATACCCACTTTGGATATTCAAACCGGAGTTTCTTAGTGATATTGGAAAAGAAAAATACGAAATATATTCAAAAGAATACGATAAGTATATGAGTGGCATATATCCTGAAGAAGAAATTCCTGATAATGATAATGGTGAACTTTTTGCAGAAGATTTAGATACGTTTTTTCTTAATACTGCCGATGGATACGAAGAGTTCTACGAAGACGATGCCGAAACCAAGCAACATATATCTGATTGTATCGCATTAGGAAAGTTCGATGAAGTAAGACAAATGGTATATGGTGTTCAAAAAGAATGTTATTTGGACGATGATGATATTAACCACTTTATTTCTCGCTTAGATGCTCTTGAAAAGGATTATGGCGTAAAATATGTTCCAAATCAAAAACCATCGGTTAAAGATAAGCTCAAAACCCACAAAGATGATATTGCTAAAACTACACCTACCACACAAAATAACAAAAAGGAGATGGAATTGTAATGAATTTTTCACCCGAAGAAAAAACAATTATAAGTTTCTATAGTGCTTCATCCCGAAAAGAACTGATTTCAGAAATGGAAGTTGCTGTAGAGCATATCGAAGATGCAGAATTGCGTGACAAAACACAATTTATCATCAACAAATTAACTTTTATGACAGATGAAGAATTTGATGCTGAAGACTTCACATCGAATATTGATTCTGAAGAATAATCGAAGGAGGACTTAACTATGTATGGTTTCCCATCTGATGAAGTTGTAAAAAGATTAAGAGAAGAATTTCCTGAAGGTACAAGAGTGGCACTTGTGCGTATGGATGACCCATATTCCAAGTTAGAACCGGGCGACCGTGGAACTGTTAAATCAGTGGATGATGGTGGCACAATACACGTGTCTTGGGATAAAGGTAGCAGTTTAGGAATTGCATACGGCGAAGACAGTTGCAGAAAACTTTCTGAAAAGGAACTTGCGGAAGAACAGTTGAATTTATCCCGCATTACCGACATTTTGCTGGAAATTGAGAAGCAGGTAGGTCCATTGAAAAAGCAGTCTGAAGTGGCGAGAGAATATCTCAGACTGAAGGATGCATTGAAAAATCTGGAAATCAATTTATTCTTACTTGAGTATGAACGCAGTGAGAAGAATAAAACAGAAATGGATAACAAAATCCAGATTTTAAATGATGAATTGGCCCAGACCAATGAGTCGCTTGATAATACCAGGCAGGAATATGAGCGTATTG
>JAFSBS010000436.1 GCA_017437165.1 Clostridia bacterium | reverse complement strand
CCCATACAGTGATTTAACTTGTGGGCACCTGTGTGGTTTAAATCTTCTCTTTTAACATAAAGCTGAACATTACCAAGGCTCTCAGAAAGTCTCTCCAAATGAGAAATTGGGGTTGGTCTGCCTTGAAAATCACGACGGATTCTACGAAGCTCACTAATAAATTTACTTGATTTACAAATTGTAAAATAAGCTTCTGTAATTTCTTCCATAGCCTTTTTTAATTCTGGTGAAACGTAAGCACCACCAAATTTTCCAAAATAGCCATCGTTATCAGGATAATGTTTAAAATAAGTTTCAAAATCAATATTGTTTAAAATCATAATTAATTCCTCCAAGATAATTAAATTAAAATAAGTTTATCTTGAGCTACGCCATCGTTTTGTTAATAACATAAATTTCTCCTTTAGTCAAGGAAATAAAAAAGCCCTTGACAGAATTAAATTAACTGTCAAGGACGAATTATAAAAATCCGCGGTGCCACCTTGAATTCATAGTAAAACTATGCTCTTTTAAGGTACTATCATACCCAAGATGATTAACGCTCATCAATCGTTGTAGAATACTCTGTGAAAACACATTTGACTACACCCTCAGCGGTCCATTTGACAACTTGTTTCTTACCTGACTTTCAGCAACACAGGCTCTCTGTGAAGGCATAATTGCCGTTATCTCCGCTTCAACGGTTTATTTATTATGTTTTGTATTATACTACCACTATATTTAATTGTCAAGAGAAATGGTACTAAAAATTCGCTTCAAAAACACCAATACTTTCTCTGCCTAATAAATTATTTGAAACATTTCGGGCATTAAAATACAATCTGAATTTATTGGCAGTTTTTGTAAGACAACATGCGTAAACATATTGTGCCATCCAATTGTTTGAGCCACATTTTTGTGGAATTAAGAATGGTTTAACAAAATCGAAATTTATACCGTCATCTGATTTTAATAACATAATTGCAGAATGACTTTTTCCTTCTTTTTCAAAAAGACCATTCTGAAGTCCTATAAAGCAATCTTTAAGCTTGTAAACCTTCAAACAACCTGAACACAGATTTAAATATTCTGAATTTTTATCGGGACTGATTATTGGTTTTTCAAGTGAAACATAATCATTATTAACACTTTTGCTTTCTGCAAAGCTTATATGAGTTGGTTCGCAGAATCCGCAGTCCTTTATAAAGGTTTGTCCACAAGAATAATATAATCTAAAATTATCTTCAGTTTTTAAAAGGAAAGGATTTGAAATTGCCAAACCTCTCTCATCTTCCTGATAATCTCTTGATTTTGTAATAACAGGATAAGGTTTGCACCAGTTTCTCAAATCAGTTGATTCTGTACAATATATTTCAGATTTCCATTTCAAACCGAAAAGACTTAATAAATTACATATAACAGGTTTAGTTCTTTCAAAAAATAAGTAATATGAGCCATCAACATAGTTTATGTTTGGTCGCATTGCTCTGTTTGTAATTTTTCTAATCTTCTTAAAGTTTATACCATCTTCACTCGAATACATATAAACGCCAAAAAAAGTGTGACAAAATAAATGAAATCTCTTATCATGGGAAATATCAGGTGTTAATACGCTTGGGTCAGCAATAACAAAACTTGTAAATGGATTTTTAATAATCGGATTTTTTTTATACAACTTAAATTCGAGATTATTGAATTCTTCAAAAGTAATATTCCTCATTTATTTCTCCTGTGATTTATTCTTCTTGAAATATTTAATAATAAATAGTACTAAAATAGTACCGACAATCGGGAAAATAGAAGTAATTAACATACCTGATTTTAAACCGATTTGCTCTGGTGTAAGATTTAAAGTATTACTCATATTTAATGCAAATTCACTTACAGATACATTGTCGATAATAATACCCATAAGTTGTGGTGCTAGCGATGCACCAAAATCACCGGCAGATGCCATTAAAGCATACGCCGCAACCCCCACGCCTTTGACATTTTCTTCCATAAGAATAAGCGTTCCGGGCCAGAGCATTGATGTGAAAATACCGGTTAAAATACAGCCCACAAAACTTAAAATAGTATTATTTGAAAAACTTACTGTTAAGTAACAAATAGCGGCACAAATCATACTAATAAGCAAGAATTTTGAAATGTTTTTGCCGTATTTTGCATAAGTGATTCTTGTAATACCTAAAAGAATTGCAAACATTGCCATACCTAAAATATCGCCTAATGCTTTGTCAATGTTTAAAGCATTTTCCATATATGTAGAAATCCAGTTAGACATTGTATTCTCTGCACAACTACCTAAGAATATACAACCAACACAAAGTGCAAGACCGATAGTTCTGTTTCTATTTTTGCTTTTATTTTTATCTTGGGAAGCTTCTTCAGTCATGTCAGGGAATGGTGAAATTTTAAACAGCAGAGCGGCTAAGAGTGGTAATGTGCCAATCAGTAATACAAGATAAACCCAGTTTTCATTACCGAATAATTTTAAGAACAATGTGCTTATTGCGACCATTGTGAAAAATCCAAAAGCATAAAGAGAATGGAGCATACTCATATCCTTTTGCGGATTTTCTGATGGAATTGCGGCAATAACAGGACTTAAAAGAACTTCTGAAAGACCTGCTGAAACTGAGAAAATTATTGTACCAACAACTAAACCAATGTAAGCATACTGTGGGAAAAATTGTGGTATTAAAGCATAAATGAAAAGTCCGAGTGATGTAATACAAGGCATTACCCTAACTACTTTTTGAATATTGAATTTTTTAGAAAAAAGAGTAAAAATCAAGTCAACCAACATCTGTGTGCAAAAGTTAGTTAAAACAAGTGTACCTAAAAGTGTGTAAGAAATATTATATAAACTATGAAATGTCATAAATAATAATGGTGGTACGCAGAATATTGACGACATTGTAAAATAAGCTGTGTAACACGCAAGTTTTGTGCGTTTGAAGTTTAGATTTTGCATAAAACCCCCTATTAAAATTTATTTTCTATAAATCTCATCAAGAGTCCTACCGTCTTTATCTTTCCATTCAGTCCAACCATTTGTTGAACCACCGATAACAAACATAGAGGCACTACTTGGAGATGTAAAAGAAATTGACATTGTTAATATATATTTTTCACCTTTTTTTACAATATTACCATTTTCAAGTGCTGTTTGCCGCTGTTTTTCAATCGCCGGTGAATGACATTTACGACTCATATCAATTTCAGAATCTTCTAAAACATCAAAATGTTCACCATTATAAATACCAAAAGCAAGTGTTCCGTTTCGTGTTGTATGTAAAGTATTATTCTCATTCAAGATATTTTTGGAGCTTTCCATTTTATAACCTTGAGTTGCCATTATAAATTTAATTTCTTCATATACTTCTCCTATCAAGGGAAGGTCATATTCATCAATCTCATATTTAGGATTAACAGTGTTTTCGACTTTGTATCTATTTGCTTCATGAGCTTTTGAAATTGCATAAGCTTCAAGACCACTTATCATATCAAGAGAAAAAGTTTTGTTATCAGCTAAAAACATTATAGCTTTATTCCAAAAATCTTTAGAACGATTGTGCTCATCAAGTCTTCCTACACCATTACGGGTTTGACCAACATAAATTTGAGCTATTTTGTTATCATCATTCTCGCTTATCAGGTAATATATACCGGGACGATTAACTCCTGATATTTTTTTAGCTTCAGAAAGTAATGTTCTTGGAACAACATAAGTTGTCATTGTTGAAAGGTGCCTTCTTATAGAACGAATACCATCAGGTTGTCCGTTATGATAAATTATTTCAAGTTTTTTACTAATAGCCATGATATTTGCAACCTCGTAAAATCATTTATTCGATTTATTTTTCAATGTGGTAACAGAAGAAACTAACATTCGGCGCAAGTCAATACAATATTTCTGAAAAAACTCAAAATCTTCACTTGAAATACTTTCTGTATCTTTTAAAAGTTCAAGCCAATATTCGCTCTCGTTACATTCTTTTAAGGAAATCTCTAATTTTGAAATAAAGTCTTTAGTGCCTTGTGCATATTGTGCTTCGTGTATATTAGCACCAACTGAAGTACCAGAACGCAAAAGCTGATTAACCAACGCACTCTCGATACCATTCTTTTTTATTTTTCTGCAAAGTAAAACTATCTCTTTTGCAAATTCTTTTGATTTATCTCTTAAAATACTATTAGACATAAATTACCACCTTATAAAAAAGCGAAGCAAACTCATAACTTAATCTCTTAACTAAAACTAAAAAGTTATGAGTTTAGAGTTATGAATTTATCTTCGCTAAATGTTATGATATGATTGCAATAATTAACTTTGCGACAGCAAATTATAACTACGCTTTAGCGTATCATAACTTATAACTTGCCGTCTGGCAATCATAGTTGATTTTGCAAAGCAAAATCATTCCCACTCAATTGTTCCAATCGGCTTTGGTGTAAGGTCATAGAGTACTCTGTTGATACCATCAACTTCATGAGTAATTCTGTCTGTAATTTTATGGAGAATTGCGTAAGGAATTTCTTCAATTGTAGCACTCATAGCGTCAGTTGTATTAACTGCACGGATGATTGCAGGCCAACCTTCGTAACGCTTTGAGTCTTTAACACCAACGCTCTTAACATCCGGAACAGCAATAAAGTATTGCCATACTTTACCTGCAAGACCGTTTTTGTCAAATTCTTCACGGAGAATTGCGTCTGCTTCACGAAGAGCGTGAAGTCTGTCACGAGTAATTGCACCAAGGCAACGAACGCCAAGTCCTGGCCCCGGGAATGGTTGACGATAAACCATTTCATCCGGAAGACCGAGAGTCGAACCTACAACACGAACTTCATCTTTAAAGAGAAGTGCAACAGGTTCAACAAGTTCCATTTTCATATCTTCCGGAAGACCACCAACATTGTGGTGAGCTTTAACGCCGTCACTTTCAAGAATATCAGGATAAATTGTACCTTGAGCAAGGAAAGAAATACCCTCTAATTTCTTTGCTTCTTCATTAAATACTTCAATGAATTCGCCACCGATAATCTTTCTTTTCTTTTCAGGTTCACTTACACCTGCTAATTTATCTAAAAATCTGTCTGTAGCATCGATATAAATTAAGTTTGCGTCAAGTTGTTTGCCAAAAACTTCAATAACCTGTTCACTCTCACCTTTTCTCATAAGACCGTGGTTAACATGAACACAAACTAATTGTTTGCCGATTGCTTTAATAAGAAGTGCTGCAACAACAGAAGAGTCAACACCACCTGAAAGAGCGAGTAAAACTTTTTTGTCACCAACTTGCTCTTGTACTTTTTTTACCTGCTCATCAATAAATGCGTTTGCAAGCTCTTTTGTAGTGATTCTTTGCATATCATCAGGTCTTTTTATCATTTCCATATTTTTTGCCTCCGTTGTAAATATTTTTCACAAAAATTTTAAAAATATCAGTTTGTATAGTTATCGAAATAACCCTGAACAAGAACAACAGGAGTACCTTTGTCGCCTGAACCACTTGTTAAGTCACAGAGTGAACCGATAAGGTCAGTTAATTGTCTTGGTGTTGTACCTTGAGAAGCCATGTTACCAACAAGGTTGTCACTCTTTGCCTTAATGCTTTCTGAAATAGCTTTTTTAAGTTCTTCACCACTTAAATCTTTAAAGTCATTATCTGCAAGATATTTAAGTTTTAATTCATTTGGTGTACCAACCAAACCATCAGTAAATGCCGGTGAAACACAAGGATCGGCAAGTTCCCAGATTTTACCTTGAGGGTCTTTAAACGCACCGTCACCGTAAACCATAACTTCAACATGCTTACCTGTAGCATCAAGAATAAGTTTCTGAATTTCAAGAACGAAATCTTTACATTCTCTTGGGAAGAGTTTGATTGTATCTTCAGTAGATTTATTTGAACCTAAAAGACCATATTTTTCGTTGCAACCACTACCATCAACTGATGCATTGAGAATATCATCAAGTCCACAAACAACTTTTGCACCGTTCTTAAGAAGAATTCTTTTTGTTCTTGCACGAGTATGGATATCGCAGTTGAGAACGCAATCAGTATATTTAAGAATTGTTGTTGGCTGATTTGCAAAGATAACCTCTACTTCAGCACCTGCATCACGAATGATTTGTGAATAATAATCTACATAATCAACACCTGTGAACTCATGCTTATTCTCACCAAAAAGCTCACGGTATTTTTCGAGTGTTAAAACATCACTGTATGGGTTAATACCAGCTTCATCAATTTTATCTAACGAAACAAGGCAGTTACCAACTTCATCGCTCGGATAGCTTAACATAAGGACAATTTTCTTTGCACCCATAGCAATACCTTTAAGACAAATTGCAAAGCGGTTTCTTGAAAGAATCGGAAAAATAACACCGATTGTTTCGCCGCCGAGCTTTGACTTAACATCTTTTGCGATTGCATCAACGCTTGCATAGTTGCCCTGACTTCTTGCAACGATTGATTCGGTT